>CABUSE010000014.1 GCA_902494135.1 uncultured Collinsella sp.
CCGATATGCTTGATCATCTCGCCGCCCTTGCCGATGATGATGCCCTTTTGGCCCTCGCGCTCGACGTAAATGGTGGCGTGCACGCGCAGCACCTTCTTGGTCTGCTCGAGCGCATCGCAGATCACGCCAACGGAGTGCGGAATCTCATCACGGGTGCGGCGCAAGACCTTCTCGCGAACAAACTCGGCAACGAGCGTCTCGTCGGAAGCGTCGGTACCCATGTCCTCGGGGAACCAACGCGGACCCTCGGGCAAAAAGTGCGCAACGGTCTCGATAAAGGCATCGACGTTGAAGTTCTTGACCGACGACGTCACGATCTCGTCGTCATACTCCATCAACTCATGGGCCGCCTTGAGCTGCTCCATGACCTGAGCGGGATCGGCCTCATCGGCCTTAGTGAGCACCAGCACCTTCTTGCAACGAGCGCATCTGACACGCTCGGCAACCCAAGCGTCTCCCCTACCGATCGGCTTGGTGGCATCAATCAAAAACGCGACGACGTCGACATCGTTCAACTCGAACAGTGCGCTCTTGTTGAGCTCGGACCCCAGGCCGTCCTTGGGCTTATGAATACCCGGGGTATCGACAAAGACCAGCTGGTAGCCGGGACGGTTGACGACGGCGCGCATGCGACGGCGGGTCGTCTGTGCCACCGGCGAGGTGATGGCGACCTTTTTGCCATAGCAGGCGTTGAGCAGCGTGGACTTGCCGGCGTTGGGACGACCGACCAGGGCCACAAAACCGCTGCGGAAACCGGGTTCCACGTCACCAAAGCCCATAGGACCGTCGTCCTCGTCGCACAGGGCGTCGAGCTCCTCATCGCTCATGCCCTCAAACGGGTCGAACTCCTCGACCTCGTCAAACGAATCGGCACCTTCAGCCTCGTCCAGGACCTCGTCATCCAAAACTTCATCGGCAGGCTGCATATTGTCGGACATGGGAATCCCTTTCTAAATAAAGCCGAGCGCGTGGGCAAATACCAGCAAGCCCACAATCGCGGCGGTGATGGAAAGAACGTATACAGAGGCGGCGGCAATGTCCTTCGCACGCTTGGCCAACGGATGGAGCTCTTGGGTCGCCAGGTCGACGATAGCCTCCATGGCGGTGTTACACAGCTCACCATGAATCACCAAGCCACAGCAGATGATAATCGTGCCCCACTCGGCAATATCGAGCCCCACAATGCAGCCGGCAATAACGGTACACACGCCTGCCACGAGCATGACCTTGATGTTGCGCTCGATCTTGACGGCGGTGACGAAGCCCTCCATGGCGTAGGAAAACGACTTTAAGAAGGACGGATGGTCCTTGTTCGATCCGGGAATCATAGACGGCTCCTAGTCGTGGGCGTGGTTGGTGATGGGGCCGACGTGGACCAGCTTGGGGTCCTCGCCGCGCTCGAGCGCCAGGTCGCGCAGGATGGCGTCCTCGCGGGCCTCCATGACCTCGGCCTCGTCGTCCTCGATGTGGTCATAGCCCAGCAGGTGCAGCATGCCGTGAACGAGCATCAGACGGCACTCGTCAGCGGGGCTATTGCCAAAACCGGGGGCCTGACGGGCAATAACCTGCGGGGCCAAGATAATATCGCCGAGCTCGAGCGTCTCATCGGCGGGAATGTCATCGTCAAAGGCCGAATCGCACTCAAACGAGAGTACATCGGTGGTGCGATCGATACCGCGCCACTCGTGGTTGAGCTCGTGCATCTCGTCCTCGTCGACATACGAAAGGGAAATCTCGACTTCACGCTCAACGCCCTCGGCGGCAAGCACGACCTCGCAGATGTGCTCCACCTCCTGCGCATCGAGCAGCGTATCGAGCTCGGCATCGTTGCTGATCAATACACTCAACGGGACTCCTTTCGGTCGCGCGGGCGCTGCTCGCGCACGTCATCATAAGTGTCGTATGCCTCGACGATACGTCCCACCAAGGCATGGCGCACCACGTCGGCGCGCTCGAGGTGCGAAAATGCGACATCGTCGACACGGCCCAAAATCTGCTCAACGTCGGCAAGACCGCCACGACGACCCACCAGGTCGCGCTGGCTCAGGTCGCCGGTAATCACGAACTTGGAGTTAAAACCCAAGCGCGTCAGAAACATCTTCATCTGCTCAGGCGTGGTATTTTGCGCCTCGTCGAGCACCACGAAGGCATCGCTCAGCGTGCGGCCGCGCATATAGGCAAGCGGGGCGATCTCGATCACGCCGCGCTCCATAAGCTCATCGGTGCGCTCGCGATCCATCATGTCAAAAAGGGCGTCGTAGAGCGGACGCATGTAGGGATCGATCTTTTCCTCGAGGGTGCCGGGCAAAAAGCCCAGGTTCTCCCCCGCCTCGACAACCGGACGCGTCAAGATCAGACGGCCCACCTCGTGGCGCTTGAGCGCGGCAACGGCGAGCGCCATGGCCAGATAGGTCTTACCGGTGCCGGCAGGACCCAGGCCAAACGTAATGGTATGCGTGCGGATGGCATCCACATAGCGCTTTTGCCCGAGCGTCTTGGGACGAATGACGCGGCCGCGATACGAAAGCAGCACGTCATCGCGAAGCGACGTAGCCTCGTGCTCACCGTCGCGCAAGACGGCCAGGCAGCGAGAGACATCGTCGGCAGACAGCGTGCGCCCGGCGGCCGCCTCGCGAAAAGCGTGTTCGAAAAAACGCGCCACGAGTTCGACCTCTTCCGGATCACCGCTCACGGCGATACTATCGCCACGGGCGACCACATGGGCGCGAACCAAGCTCTCAAGCGCACGAAGGACGCCGTCGCCGACGCCCAAAACGCACGAGGGATCAATTCCCTCGGGAACGGTAAGTCTAATCTTCGAGGCTTCCATGAACCTCCCTGCGCGCATGGACCAAGCCGGAATCATCGACTCCGATGATAGCAACATCGAGCAGGCACGGGGCTGTAAGTCCACAGGTATCGTCAAGACGGGCATGATGGAACGAGCCGAGCGTCAGGTTGTCGCCGTACTCGAGGACGGCACGCTCGACCGTGCCCACACGACGACGAGCGTCGGCAATAGCGAGTTCCTGTGCGGCGGCCCGCATACGGCGGCTGCGCTCGGCCATAACCTCGGGCGGTACCTGATCAGGCATATCGGCAGCAAGGGTACCGGGACGCTTGCTATAGCGGAACACGTGCATACGCGAGAAACCCACACGACGGCACAGCGCCAGCGACTCCTCGAACTCCTCGTCCGTCTCACCAGGAAAACCGACGATGACATCGCACGAAAGAGACGCCTGGGGCAAGTTGGCGCGAATCATACGCACCGTGTCCTCAAAGGTCTCGGCGCTATAGGGACGGCCCATGCGATGCAGTGTCCGTGTGCAGCCGGACTGCACGGGCAGGTGTAAAAACGGGGCGATACGCTGCGGATAGCGCGCCATAACCTTAAGCAGGCGCTCAGAGATATCCATGGGCTCGACCGAGGAAATGCGCACATGCGGAATAGACGTGCGCTCCATGATGGCCTCGAGCAGCTCATCGATTTCGACATGCTCGTCGGTCGCGCTCTTGCCATCGTAGGCACCCAGGTTCACACCGGTCAGCACCACCTCGGGCACGCCGGCCTCCTGGGCCTCGCGAACTTGCTCGAGCACGGACTCGACGGGCACGGAGCGCTCGGGGCCGCGTGCCTTCCACACAATGCAATAGGTGCAGCGATGGTTGCAGCCGTCCTGGATCTTCACGCCCAGCCGCGAACGACCGAGCGCATCGACCACGTCGCCATCGCTGCAGGCGGGAACGCTATCGGACTCAACACCCAGCACCTCGCATACACGTTCGGCGACATCTATCTTGGACGGCTCGGCGATCACGCGGTCCGAAAGCTCCAGTAACTCCTCGGGATGCAGATTGACTACGCATCCAGTCACGACCACATAGGGCTCGTTTGGATGGGCCAGCGCATGACGGACGGCCTTACGGGTCTTGGCCTCGGCCTCGCCCGTAACGGCACAAGTGTTAATGACGATCAGATCGGCATCCTGGGGCTCCACAATAGCAAAGCCCAAGCGCATAAGATCGGCAGTGATACGGTCAGACTCAACCCGGTTGACACGGCAGCCGAGGTTGACGACGGAAATATGGGGTGCGAGCACGCGGGCTCCTTAATCGAGGATATCGTCGAGGGCACTCTTGATACGGTCGGTCACCGACTTCTTACCGGAAGCGACGTCATCGCCCATCTCATCGGCAAAAGCACGGAGCAGCTCGCGCTGCTTATTGGAAAGATTGGTGGGAACGACCACGCGCAGTTGCACGATCAGGCGGCCACGCGAACCGCCACCGCCAATGCGCGGCATGCCGTAATTATTGACGCTCACGGTGTCGCCGTACTGGGCGCCGGCGGGAACCGTCACCTTAACGACCTCGTCGGGCATAATGCCCTCGACCTCGATCTCGCAGCCGAGCGCAGCCTGCGCAATAGAGATATCGCTCACCAGGTACAGGTCGTCCCCGTTGCGCTTAAAGCGCTCATGGTCGGCAACGCGCACGTTGACAATCAGGTCGCCCGAAGGCTCGCCGCGAAGGCCGGCCTCGCCAAAGCCGCTCACACGCAGCTGGCGACCGGTCGAAACGCCGGCAGGAATATCGATGTCGATCTTTTCATGCGAAGGCGTGCGGCCCTGACCGTCGCAGGTCTCGCAGGGATGGTCGATGACCGTGCCCTCGCCATGGCAGTCGGGGCAAGGCGAGGAAGACTGAACCTGGCCCAGGAACGAACGCTGAACCGTCGTGACATAGCCCGTACCGTGGCAGCGGCCGCACTGCTTTTCCTGTGCGCCCTCTGCCCTACCGGTGCCGTTGCAGTCCTCGCAAGGAGCAAGGCGGTCATAGCTGATCGTCTTTTTGCAGCCGAGCGCCGCCTCCTCGAGCGTCACCGAAAGCGAGATGGCCATATCACGTCCGCGACGACGCTCACGACGGCTGCGGGCGCCACCGCCGGCACCGCCGCCAAAGAACGACGAGAACAAGTCGTCCATGCCCATGCCACCAAAGATATCGTTGATATCGACGTAGCCCGAACCACCAGGGCCGTCGGCAGTGCCGTAACGGTCGTAGTTAGCACGCTTCTGCTCATCGGAAAGAACGGAATAGGCCTCGTTAAGCTCCTTGAACTTGGCCTCGGCCTCGGGGTCGTCCGAAACATCCGGATGTACGGTACGGGCCTTCTTTAGAAACGCACGCTTGATCGTCCGCGCGTCGGCATCCCTGTCGACGCCAAGCACCTCGTAGTAATCCCTATTTTCCGACACGACCGAATCCTTCCGACTTTCATTATTGTCACAGTGCGTCCTATACCCAAGCTGGGCCGACCGCAAACAGAGGGTTTGATGTTATTGCATTTGGTACGGCGAAAGCATGGCCCGTTGCGAGCAGCTCGCGAACCAAACCGACACGAGCGCGAACATGAAGCCGTTGGCAAAACCGTTGGCAAACTGCATCGCGCCGCGCTTCCACCACAGCAGACTGCGATGAAGCACGCCGTCCGAAAGCACCATGAACAGGCCCATGGTAAACGGAATAAAGCACATCACGGCAAAGGCAGAGAACACGCCCGAGATGGCCGAGAGTACCAAAAACGGCGCCACGATGCCCATCAGGTAAAAACCGGTACGAGCTCTGCCTTCCAAGCGCTCGGCCTCAACATGGGCGCGGCCCACCAGGTCACCGCCCGCGGCACCGTTGGTGCCAGCATGACCCATGCCGCTAATGCGGACCTCGTCGCCATCGTGCGTGCCGGCAGGAAACTCAATCGTCTGCTCGGAGGTTACGCGAGTACGACCGCTGCCACCGCAATCAGGGCAGGGATCGGCCACGACCTTACCGGAACCGCCGCACTCGGGGCAGACCGACTGGAACGTGCCCGCACCAAACAGGAAGGACAGGTCGACATCGATGTGGCCGCGGCCGCCACAGCTTGGGCAGGTATGGGCATGCTCGGAGGAGACAGAACCCGAACCGCCGCAATGTCCGCACGTATCGAAACGCGTGTAGCGGACGGTCTTGCGGGCACCGCCCTTGGCCTCCTTGGCGTCGAGCTTGATATCGACGACCACGTTGGCGCCGTTCTCGGGATTGTAGGCAGCCTGCCCACGACGCTGCTGGCCCCAGGCACCGCCAAATGGAAAGCCGCCCTCAAAGGGATTGCCATAGCCCGTGTTGCCGGCGTAGCCGCCACCATAGGGCGAAGCCGTAGGAGCACCGGCAAAGGGATTGCCAGAACGCATGGCGTCGTAGCGCGCACGTTTTTGCTCATCCGAAAGCACGGCGTAGGCCTCGGAAACCTCTTTAAACTTTTCCTCGGCATCCGGCTCTTTGTTGACGTCCGGATGGAGCTTACGGGCCTTTTGCTGAAAGGCCTTTTGAATATCACGCGAGGTGGCGTCCTTGGAGACGCCCAGAATCTCGTAGTAATCTTTTTCGTTCATCGTCGCCATGCGCGGCAACCTCCTGCTCACAGCAGCGTATATATTCCGGTAATTCTACCCGAGCGGCCTAAGCTAGATCCCAAAACAGCTCGAACAGAACATTTCCATCGAGCCAGCCCAGGTGTGTCGGCGCCAGACGAGCTCGAACATGGCCCGCGACGACATCTGCCGAAGTGAAGGGTCCCTCATGGACCCCAAGCGTCTCGGGCACCCAAGTGGCAAGACCCAATTCGAGCGCGCGATCGCAGGCAGCTGCCAGCTCACCCGCTGGGATGACGCAAGCTGCACGAACCAACAGGTCGGACGCAACACCGCGCGTCATGCGACAAGCGAGCATCAGGTCTTCGGCCGCAGCCTCGCGCTGCGACAGATATTCGGCCTCGAACGCCGTCGCGTCATCGTCACGTTGCACCAGACGCACGCGGTACGAATCGCCTCGAGGAGACACGCCGGGGAACAAACCTGCAAGACGGTCGAAATCCTCGGCGTCGAACATGCCCGCGGCAGAACGACCCAGGCCCAGGTAGCCCCGTCCGGTCCAGTAGGCAATGTTATGGGCGCACTCATGGCCGTCGAGCGCATAGCTTGCCACCTCATAGGGGTGATAACCGGCCGCACCCAGGCGCTCACGCGCCACATCCATGCAGGCGGCCTGAAAATCCTCGTCGGGCTCGACCGACTCGTCGCGGCACGCCATGCGATAAAGGGGAGTCCCCTCCTCAAGCGTGAGCGGGTAGACCGACACATGATGCGGAGCCGCCACCAGCACGCCATCGAGCGTGCGCTTCCAACTCGCTGCGGTCTGCCCGGGAAGTCCGCACATAAGGTCGCACGACACGTCAAGCCCAGCGTTCTTGACCGTCGCGATGGCGGCGAGCGCCCGATCGGCATCGTGAATACGGCCGATGGCGGTAAGTTCGGTGTTATCGAGCGTTTGCACGCCCAGAGAGACGCGTGTTACACCAACCTTGGCAAGCGCAGTGGCAAGCTCGGCGGTCAGCGACTCGGGATTGGCCTCGCAGGTAAACTCAACGGACTTGCACCACATGGAGATACGCCGGGCGAGTTCCACTAGGCGCTCCCCTGCCAGCGACGGCGTGCCGCCGCCAACATAGACGGTGCGGATTTGGTCAAGGGCACCAGCCTTGCCAAAAGCATCGAGGCGCGCGAACAACTGCTCAAAATAGGCATCGAGCGCAGCGCTCAGGTCGCACGGAGCAAAACTGCGCGAGTCAAAGTCGCAGTACCGGCACTTTTGGGCGCAAAACGGCACGTGCACGTACAGTGCGGTAACAGCCACCCTTAAGCCTCCAGAGGATGAGGGGGCACCGATTCGCCGGCGGCAAGGGCAGCCTCGCAGGCCACCACATCACGCTCGATCTCATCGACCAGCGCCATAAACTCCTCGTACGTGGAACAGCGCACCACATGGGCACGCCAAGCGGCGGCATGGGGCATGCCTTTTAAGTACCAGCTTGCGTACGTGCGGGCACGCGACATGAGCGGCAGGAGCTCATGCGTCAGCGTTAGGTGCTCACGCAGGGCGTCAAGGCGCTCAACGGAGCTGCGTGCCGGCACCGGTATGCCATCGAACGCAAGGGCGCGAGCATCACCGAACACCCAGGGATTACCGTAGATGCCGCGCGCGATAAACACCGCGCTGGCACCCGAGCTGCGCAGATGCTCCGCGGCATCCTCGGCGCAGAACACATCGCCCGAACCGATAACGGGAATCTCGACGGCATCGGCCACCTCATCGACGACCGACCAATCGGCCTGGCCCGTGTAGAGCTGCGTGGCGCAACGACCATGCACGGCGACTGCGGCAGCCCCTGCGCCCTCAAGCATCTGAGCAAATGTCGCGGCATTGCGGTCCTCGGCATAAAAGCCTTTGCGAATCTTGACGGTCACGGGCACATGCGCCGCGCCCACCGCCGCCTCGACGATTTTCTCGGCCAGGTCGGGCGTGCGCATAAGGGCCGAGCCCTCGCCCTTGGTGACAACCTTGCGGGCAGGACAGGCCATGTTGATGTCGATGAGCGACAGGCGATCGCCAACGCGCTCCTCGACGGCGGCGACGGCGCTCGCAAACTGATCGGGCTTGGAGCCAAAGAGCTGCACGCAAATCTGCTGCTCCTCGTCGGCCGGTAGCACCAGGCGCCAGGTCTTGTTGCTGGCATAGGCAAGGCCCGCCACGCTCACCATCTCGCTGTAGGCAAGGTTGGCACCGCGGCGGCGGCACATGATGCGGTAGGCAGGGTCGGTCACGCCCGCCATGGGAGCCATAAGGAACGGCTGCTCGGCATAGGCGCCCAGCAGCCGCTTGCTGTATTCAGAAAGCGCCATAGACCTACTCGTCCACCTTGAGGATCGCCATAAAGGCCTCCTGCGGGACCTCGACCGATCCGATGGCCTTCATGCGCTTCTTGCCCTCTTTCTGCTTCTCGAGCAGCTTGCGCTTACGCGAGATATCGCCGCCGTAGCACTTGGCAAGCACGTCCTTGCGACGCGCCTTGACGGTGGAGCGGGCAATGATCTTGTTGCCGATAGCACCCTGGATGGGCACCTCGAACAGCTGACGCGGGATGATCTCCTTAAGCTTGTCGCATAGGCCACGGGCCAGACCATAGGCCTTGTCCTTGTGGACGATAAACGACAGCGCGTCCACCTCGTCGCCCGAAAGCAAGATGTCGAGCTTCACAAGCTCGGATGGACGATACTCATTGAACTCGTAGTCGAGCGAGGCATAGCCCTTGGTGCGACTCTTGAGCTGGTCAAAGAAGTCCAAGATGAGCTCGGCAAGCGGCATATCGAAGCGCATCTCGACCGATTTGCTCGTCAGGTGGATCATGTCGGTCGTGACGCCGCGGTGGTCGATGGCGAGCTGCATGACGGCGCCCGTGTACTCAGGCGGGCAGATGATCTTTGCCTTGAGGTAGGGTTCCTCGATACGCTCGATGCGCGTGGCCTCGGGAAGGTCCTGCGGGCTGCGGACATCGATCATTTCGCCGTCAGTCTTGTAGACGTGATAGTCGACCGAGGGACTCGTGGCAATGAGGTCCAAGTTGAACTCGCGCTCCAGACGCTCCTTGACGACTTCCATGTGCAGCAGGCCCAGGAAGCCAACGCGGAAGCCAAAGCCGAGCGCCACCGAGGTCTCGGGCTCCCACACCAACGAGGGGTCGTTGACGTGCAGCTTATCGAGCGCGTCGCGCAGGTTCTCGTAGTCCTTGTTATCGATCGGAAACAGACCCGTATAGACCATGGGCTTGGCCTCGCGGTAACCGGGAAGCGGCTCGGGACAGGGATTCGACGCCCACGTGAGGGTATCGCCCACGCGAACGGCCTCGGGATCCTTCAGGCCCGTGACCACGTATCCGACCTCGCCGACCGTCAGCGCGTCGACCGGGGTCTCGGCGGGACGCTTGACGCCCACGCCATCGACCAAAAAGTCGCCCTTTGCCTGCATCATGCGCAGGGTATCGCCCTTTTTGATGGAGCCGTCAAAGACGCGCACCGTGGCCACCACGCCGCGATACTCGTCAAAGTACGAATCCAGAATGAGCGCTTTGAGCGGAGCATTTGCATCGCCCTTGGGCGGAGAGATCAAAAAGACGATGGACTCTAGCAGATCGTGAATACCCTCGCCGGTCTTGCCCGAGACACACACGGCATCATCGGCAGGGATCGCCAAGTCATCCTCGATCTCGGTCTTGACCTCATCGGGATGAGCCGAGGGCAGGTCGATCTTGTTGATGGCCGGCACAATGTCCAGATTGGCGTTCATGGCGAGCGTCGCATTGGAGACGGTCTGCGCCTCGACACCCTGGGTGGCATCGACGACGAGCACCGCACCCTCGCAGGCGGCCAGCGAACGCGAGACTTCGTAGGTAAAGTCAACGTGGCCCGGCGTATCGATCAGGTTGAACTGATACGTCTCGCCATCATCGGCGTCATAGGACACGCGAACGGCATTGGACTTGATCGTGATGCCGCGCTCGCGCTCGATATCCATGGTGTCGAGCAGTTGCGACTCCATGTCGCGCTCGTCGACGGTATGGGTGAGCTCGAGGATGCGGTCACTGATCGTGGACTTGCCATGGTCGATGTGCGCAACGATCGAGAAGTTGCGGATGTGGGAAATGTCAATTGAAGTATTCATGCGGACTATCTTACCCGAGCGATACAAAAAATGGAGCCTGTTCCATAAAACAGGCTCCATTTATGCGCGTAATCTGTGTGGTGTGAAATTTACAACTTAGGCGTTGATGCTGTTCACGAGCTTGGCAAGACCGGACTTGCGGTTGGAAGCCTGGTTCTTGTGGATAACATGCTTGGCGGCAGCCATGTCAAGACGCTTGGTGACGATCTTGAGGGCAGCCTGGGCCTTCTCGGCGTCGCCCTCGGCGACGGCGGACTGGACGTGCTTGGTCAGCGTCTTGAGCTCGGACTTGACAGCCTTGTTACGCATGCGAGCTGCCTCATTGGTGCGGATACGCTTCTTCTGAGACTTGATGTTTGCCACTTCTGGAGTTCCTTTCGAGTTCCTTGCAAAAAATGTATGACACCTCTGAGACACGGTGAGGTCATGCAAGCGCCTACTATAGCACGCTCCCCCTCAAAGGGATAGAACGAATTTGCCAAATAGGCAGGTATCATCACGATTTTCTCAAGATGTTCGTAATCCAGAGCAAAAGCGCGGTCTGAGAATCGGCCGAACCCTTGAGTGCGAGCTCTACATCGACCGCCCCCTCGAGCGCTGCGACGAGCTCTGCCATCGAAAAGCGACGTGCCCAGGTCAGGTGATTCTTGACCTGCCAGGACTGAAGCTTGAGCGTTGCGGCCAGCTCACGACCCTGACCGCGCGCATCGAGCGCCTTGGCGACGATTAGCTCGCGGATGCGGCCGCACAGCAACGTGTAAGTCCACACGTAGCTCTTGGCGGGCAGTAGATTGAAGAGCTCGAGCGAGCGTCGCATGTCACGGGCCGAGACCGCATTGAGAAAGTCCCAGGGTTGAACCTCGGCCGTACGTACAATCCAGCGCTCAACGTCGGCAAGCTCAATCTGGGGTGCCTCGACCATCTGAGCAAGCTTGGCCAAATCGTTATCGAGCATGCGAGTGTTTTCACCCGAACGCGAGACGAGTTCCTCGGCGGCCGCCGTCGAGATCGACTTGCCGTGCTGCGTCGCCATCTGCTGCACGCGGCGCGGAAGCTCCCAGCGCTTGGTGCCGGAGCAATCGATCACGGCCTTCTTGTCGATCTTGGCGATCGCCTTATACAGGCGCGTGTTCTTGGCAAGCGAGTCGGCGATGATAAGGCAAACCGTTGTGGGGTTAGGACTCGCCAGATAGTCGACAAGCGGCTCGGAGATCGCTTTGGCGAGTTTTGAGCAGCCGTCAAGGATTACCAGGCGAAACTCGCTGCCCATGGGAAAGGTGTTGAGCGATCCGATAATCGACTCGATATCGGGGTCTTTGGTCATATCGCGCTCGTCGAGGTTGAACTCGACCATGCCCGTCTTTTCCAGACGCGCTTTCATACGAGAGACGGCGTGATCGCGCTTGACTCCGTCGGTACCGACGATCAGATATGCCGGCAGCAAACCGGTTTCGGACATTGCGCTCCCCTCCCGCGGGCCTTCGTATTCGTTCCGTGCCATTCTAGCCCAGGGGCCCACCACACGCCAACGACGTCGTCACGGTTGCTGGCATCGCATCGCAAAGCCATTCGCAGTCGGCGTGACGGTAATGTCACCGTGTTCGATAGTGCACGCGAAAACGCCGCCCGTTTCCTTAACGGCATCGATGCAGGCATCGGACGGATGGCCGTATCGATTCCCCTCGCCCGCGCTCGCGAGGGAAAGCTCGGGCTTCAGGACGTCCAGCAACTCACCATCAACTGAAACCTTAGAGCCGTGATGCCCAAGTTTAAGGACATCGATATCCCCCACCTCCTGCACGAATTCCCGTTCTTGGTCGAGCTCGGCATCACCGGTGAGGAGCATACGCAGGCCCTTGCCTTCCTGAACATAAGAGAGCAGCAGGACAAGCGAATCCTCATTTCCCTCGCCATCCACGGACTCGAATGGCCACATCACGCGGGCGCAAAATGTGCCGATGTCGACCGTATCCCCACGGCGCACCTGCCGATACTCCACGCCAGGTCGGTTCAATACCTCGGCAGGAGCATCCTCCAGCGCATCCGCCGCCACGGCAATCGTTCCGACCGAAAACTGTTCGAGCACGGCAGGCAGACCACCCCAGTGGTCCTCATCCCAATGCGTCACAAAGACGGCATCGATATGGTGCACGTTATTGCGAACCAACGCCGCCACCACGCGCTCGTCGAGCCCGCAGTCGACGAGCGCCACTGCGCCGCCCTGGCGAATAAGAATCGCATCGGCCTGGCCCACATCGAGCACCGTCACCGAAGGCGGAGCGAATCGATCCCAGTAGACGTACGGAATCGCAGCCAAGAGCACCAGGCATGCAAGCCCCACCGCCATAGGACGTGCACGGGGACGCGGCCACCAGACAAGCAGAACCGCCAGCAAACACGGCACTAGGTAAATCCACATGCTATCGGGCGGCACGCTCACGGATGCACCCGGCACGGCGGCAAACAGCTGCTCAAAGAACAGCGCGCAACGGGCGGCAATCATGGGCACAACGAGCGCCCAAGTCCGCAACGGCGCCAGGAGCGAAAAGGGAACCAGCACGATCGACACGGCGAGCAGTGCGCTCACCACCGGACCGAGGACCGCATTTGCCAGCGGAGCAATGAGCGAGAACGTACCGAAGGCAGGAATGGTAATGGGAAGTGTCGCCAGTTGCGAGCACAGCGTGACGGAAAGCATGCTGGCAACGCCCGACGGAACACTCAGCTCACCCAAAGCGTAGGTCGCATAGGGGCAAAAGCACAGAATGGCTAAGACGCTGGCACATGAAAGCTGAAAGCCCATCTCGAACAGAACCGTCGGCCGCAGCAACACAAAGATGGACATGGTAACGAAGAGTGCCGATGCGCCGTGCCGGCGCCGCCCCGCGCCGTTTACGACAAGCGTCGCGAACACCATGCAGCACGCGCGCACGGCCGAGGGAGACGCGCCCGTAAAAGCAGCGTAGCCCACAAGCGTTATCGCCAATATCGCCCGTTGAAGACCGCGTGAGCACCGAGTCTTTTGCAATACACCCTCGATTACAAACCCCACGATTGCCAAATGGCTGCCCGAGACGGCGATAAGATGCGCCGTTCCCGTCACCGAAAACCAGTCGCCCGCCGGCTGGGCGCGCAGCTCGGCCGAACGACCGCAGACGACACCGGCTATGAGTGCACGCGCCGGGTCGGTCGCAGGCGCGATGGACGCAAGCAGCCCATTTCGCATCCGAAGAAGCGGCCCCGGAGAGTCTTCATCGACCGACAAAATCCGAACGACTTTAACCTTGCGCACCTCGCCTCGGAGAACGCGCGATCGTCCATACGCATCGTTCTCAAAACGTGAAACGCGACCGATAACACGCACGTGCGCCCCGACCTTGAGCTCGAGGTCGCACGATAGGCGAACCATTGCCAAGTTCTTACCGTCCGTGCGTGCCTCGCAGGTATAGGAATACACGTCGTCGTTTATGGATGGGTCACCCTGCACGACAAACTCAAGGCTGCTTGCCGCTCGACCGTCGAGCGCCTTCGAGGCGCTTAGCACGCCCACAGCCCACCACGCCGAGACGACCGCTCCCGCCACGAGACCGACGGAAGCGGCATACAGCCACCGCTTCCAAGGGGCAAGCCGCGCACAAGATTGAGCCAGCACAACGAATACCGCCGCCGTAACGGGAATGGCCCATAGCGGCCCGACCGCCGAAGCCCGCTCCCGCAGCAGCGCATCGGCGGCCACGTTGAGCACCAAGGCGCAGCTCATGCACATGCCGGCACACAGGGCCATCGTCCACGTCATCAGAGGCCGCGGAGGCATCACATGCTCGCACTCGGTCGCACTCATACGCAGATGGAATCTTTGATTTTGGCAAGCTTCTTCTCGCCGATTCCCGACACACGCATCAGATCGTCAACCGAGGCAAAAGCACCGTTCTTTGTCCGCTCATCGATAATCGACTGGGCCATGGAGGGACCGATGCCCGAGAGCGTCTGCAGCTCTGCCGCGCTTGCCGTATTAATGTTTACTAGGCCTGTTGCGCCACTCACGCCCGATGATGCGGAAGCCCCACCATCAACACCAGCTTCCGCAATGGACGCCTGCTGCTCCCCTACCGTTGGAACGTGAATCTTCTGTCCATCGACGACCTTAGATGCCCGATTGAGCCCCGTAACGTCTGCCTCGGGCGCCAGCCCGCCGGCGGCATCAATCGCCTGAGCCACCCGCGCGCCGTCCTTGAGACGATATACACCGGGCGACACAACGGCGCCATCAACATCGACATAAACCTCTGCCGCGGCAGACGCCTTAGGCGAAGAGCCTTCGGATGTCTTTCCGCTCGAGGCATCGCCGGATCCCGGCTCCACTAACGAACCCGAACCATCAGTGTGCTCAAACGACACACTGCCGGCACCGCCGCCAAGGTTCGCCATCGCCAGTCCACTCGCCATCGCAATGACGACCAGTATCGCCATCACCACTGCCTTATGACCGAGCAGCTTGTCCGCCAAGCGGTCCATCCGTTTGACCCGTTCGTGTTGTTCGCGCTGCGCCATAGCAAAACCTCCCAACAACATCGTGTCAGGAAAAGAGTCCTGCAACAGCCATTCTCCAAAACCGGTTTTCGCGGTCAAACCAAAAGCCGACCAAAACCTTGCGAAATACTGTCCATTTATTCAGGCACACGTCAGCAAATGAACACTTAGCCGCAAAATGCCCAGATAGCAAAAGACCGACGATGCAGACGCATCGTCGGTCTATGCACAAAATTACTCGTGATCTTGGTAAATCTCACGCGGAGCAAGCTCCGAATGTTTGCGTTTTAAGGTCTTAGGGGCCTTATACGTGTTGCTCTCGAAGTCGATGTACTCGGTCTGCTTGAGCAGGCGCTCGATCATCTCCTCGTGATCGAACAACTCCCAGGCCTCATGTACGGCATCGAGTTTAGCGTGCGTCTCGGGACGGCGCGGCATAAACAGCGTGCAGCAGTCGGGAGCGGCCTCAGTCGAGATATCGAACGTACCGATCTCCTCGGCGCGCGCGATGATCTCCTGCTTGTCCGAACCGATGAGAGGACGGAACACGGGGATCTTCACGGCCTCGTTGACAGCCATGATGTTCTCAAGCGTTTGAGAGGCAACCTGCCCAAGCGATTCGCCCGTAACGATGGCCTTAGCGCCCTCGATATGCGCGATGCGCTCGGCAACCGAATACATAATGCGGCGATACATGATCACGCGCAGATTGCTGGGACAGGTGACCGAAATCTCACGCTGGCAGTCGCCAAACGGCACCACGTACAGGCGGCCGATCTGGACACCCGGCTCAAGCGCACGGATGATATCCTGCACCAAATACTCGCTCGTATCGGGCGTCTGCGGACGACCAGAGAAATGTACCGGCACGCACACCGCGCCGCGACGCGCGAGCATCCAGGTCGCCACCGGAGAATCGATACCTGACGACAGCAGCGTCACGACCTTGCCGGCAGAACCCACCGGCAGACCGCCCACGCCGCGCTCGGAGCGCGCGTACACATAAACGCTACCCTGGACCACCAGTACGTGCACCATCGCATCGGGGTCGTGCATTTGAACCTTTTTATCGGGGAAGGCCTCACACAACACCTCGCCCACCTGACGATTGATGTCAATCGAGGTGAGCTCATAGTCGGTATTGGAGCGCTTAGCGTGCACCTTAAACGAATCGAAGGAACCAAACTCGCGCAGCGCCTTGACGGCGGCGGTGCAGTACTCCTGCGGGTCGCGGTTGGTGTGATACGCCAAAGACACACGAGCAACGCCGGGAACGCTGCGAATGACACGCGCCGCATCATCGGCCTGATGCTCGTTAAAGGTCACGAGGATATAACCGGAAATTCGAGACACGGCGTTCACGGAAAAGGCGGCCAAAGCCGCCTTAATGTTATCCATGAGGATATGCTCAAAATGTGCGCGGTTCTTACCCTTCAGTCCAACCTCGTGATAGTGGACCAGGCAGACGCGAGCCGCCATTTAGGCTTCAGCAACCTTGTGGCCGAGCGCCTTCTCGTAACGAGCCTCGTCGTAAGAGATGTCGCCGTCGACAATCTCGTCCATAGCCATCGAGATGGTATCGGCACCGGAAAGCCCGATGGTGATGTCATCGACATCCTGGACGGCAAGCACGCGGTTGTGCTGGCCACGCAGCATGCTATTGATGTCGCAGGCGCGCTTGGAGGCAAGCGAAGCGAGCAGGAAGCGGTTGTGATCGGTCTTCTCCAGAAGATCGTCAATGCAAGGCTTTACAACGGACACGGACCTCAGATCCTTTCATGCATATCGAGAACGCGAACGAGCTCATCGGTCGCGCGGTCGAGATCGTCA
>CABUSE010000015.1 GCA_902494135.1 uncultured Collinsella sp.
GATATGAGCGAGCAGACCATCGGTACTACATGTGTTCAGGGCGGCTATCACCCGGGCGACGCGGAGCCGCGCCAGGTGCCCATCTACCAGTCCACCACGTGGAAATACGACACGTCCGAGCACATGGGCAAGTTGTTTGACCTGGAGGAGTCGGGCTACTTCTACAGTCGTCTGCAGAACCCTACGTGTGACCTGGTTGCCGCCAAGATCTGCGAGATGGAGGGCGGCACTGCCGCGATGCTCACGAGCTCGGGCATGGCGGCGAATTTCCTCGCGATCTTTAACGTGGCCGGTGCCGGCGATCACGTGGTCGCGAGCTCTGCTATCTACGGCGGTACCTACAACCTGCTCGCCCATACCATGG
This sequence comes from uncultured Collinsella sp., assembly GCA_902494135.1. Classification (GTDB taxonomy): domain Bacteria; phylum Actinomycetota; class Coriobacteriia; order Coriobacteriales; family Coriobacteriaceae; genus Collinsella. The sequence continues at coordinate 365 of CABUSE010000015.1, forward strand.
AGCGCATGGGTCTGACCTGCACGTTCGTTGCCCCCGACTGCTCCGACGAGGAGCTCGAGGCAGCCTTTGAGCCCAATACCAAGCTCGTCTTTGGCGAGACGATCGCCAACCCCGCCCTTGCCGTGCTCGATATTGAGCGCTTTGCCAAGGCCGCACATGACCACGGCGTGCCGCTGATGGTCGACAACACCTTCCCGACGCCCGTGATGTGCCGTCCCTTTGAGTGGGGCGCCGACATCGTTACGCACTCCACCACCAAGTACATGGATGGACATGCTGCCTACCTGGGCGGCGTGATCGTTGACCACGGCCAGTTTGACTGGATGGCCCATGCGGATAAGTTCCCGGGTCTCACCACGCCCGACGAGAGCTACCACGGCGTGACGTATGCCAAGAAGTTCGGTCGCGAGGGCGCCTTCATTACCAAGGCCACCGCGCAGCTCATGCGCGACCTCGGCCCCATGCAGAACCCGCAGGCGGCCTTCTTCCTGAACAGCTCGCTCGAGAGCCTGCACGTGCGCATGCCACGTCATTGCGAGAACGGCCTGGCCGTTGCCAAGTTCCTGCAGAGCCATCCCAAGGTGCGTTTCGTGAGCTATCCGGGTCTGGAGGGCGACAAGTACTATGACCTGGCTCAGAAGTACATGCCCAACGGTACCTGCGGCGTCGTGAGCTTTGGCTTTAACGGTGGTCGCGCGGCGGCCGAGACCTTTATGAAGAGCCTCAAGCTCGCCCAGATCGCCACGCACGTGGCCGACGCCCGCACTTGCTGCCTGCATCCTGCTAACGCTACGCATCGCCAGATGAACGATGAAGAGCTCATCGCCTGTGGCATCTCTGCCGACATGGTGCGCCTGTCGTGCGGCCTCGAGGACACGGCCGATCTGATTGCCGACCTTGAGCAGGCGCTCGAGCAGTGCTAGGCTAGCGTTCGCATAAGGCGCCGATGCTGGCAGAAAGCTTCGGCGACCTTTCGTTCCGATTCCGTAGGCGGGGCCCCAATCGCGACTGTTTGCAGGCGATTGGGGTCCCGTTTTTGCGTTGCGCCACTCGAAAGGATGGATATGGAGAAAACCGCAGAGCAGCTGCGCCGCGAGCACATTGCCCTTGAGGGCGACACCCATGGCAAGAACAAATGGGCGATTCTGTTTACCGTGCTCATCATGACGTTTATGTCGTGTCTGGATTCGACCGTCGTGACCGTGGCGCTGCCCGTGATGCAAAAGGAGCTGGGCGTGGGCCTCGACCGCATCCAGCTGGTGAGCTCGGTGTACCTTCTTGCGACATGCGTGGCCATGCTGCCGTTTGGCCGCCTGGGCGACGTGCGCGGCAAGGTGGGTGTATTCCAGCTGGGCGTAATCGTCTTTACGGCCGGCTCGCTGCTTTGTGGCCTCTCGGCCTCGCTCGAAGTTCTTATTCTGGCGCGCATCGTTCAGGGCGTCGGTTGCGCGGCGGCCATGGCCAACAACATGGGTATCATTACCGAGTCGTTTCCGGCGCGCGAGCGCGGTCGTGCCATGGGTATCCTCGCGACCTTCGTGGCCCTCGGCATGATGTGCGGTCCCGTGCTCGGCGGCATGCTGGTGGCAAGCTTTCCCTGGGAGAGCATCTTCCTCATCAACCTGCCCATTGGCGTCATCTCGTTTATCGTGGGGCTCTACACGCTACCGCATGTTAAGCCGGAGGCCGGCGAGCGCCCCATGTCCCTGATCGAGGCTGCTCGTCGCTGCTTTGCAAATTCGGCCTTCACCATCAACCTTGCTTGCATGCTCATCGTGTTCGTTGGTATTGGCGCATCTGAGTTTATCCTGCCGTTTTATTTTCAGGACGCCCACGGCTTTGGTTCTGACATTTCCGGATTGCTCTTTTTGGCGTTGCCGATGGTGAATGCCTTTATCGGCCCGCTTTCGGGTACGGTTTCGGACCGTGTTGGCTGCGAGGGCCCCACGGCGGTCGGCCTGGGCGTGTACGTATGCGGTCTTTTTGCGGTAAGCACGCTCGACGAGCACTCTTCCATCCCTGTGATCGTGTACTGCGTCGCATTTATGTCGTGCGGTACGTCGATTTTCCAGAGCCCCAATAACTCGCTGTACATGGGCTCGGCTCCGCGCGAAGCGCTCGGCTTTGCTGGCAGTCTGGGTAGCTTGGCGCGCTATGCGGGTATGGCAGTGGGCATTACGGCGGCATCGCATATCCTGTATGGGCAGATGAGCGTGGCGATGGGCGAGGCCGTGACCAGTTTCGTTGCAGGCCGTCCGGATGTATTCCTATTCGGCTTTCGCTCGGTGTTCTACGTGCTCATGACTGTGGCCGCTGTGGGCTTTGCGCTCGCCATGGTGCGTTTGGTGAGGATGCGCGTCTGCCATTAGCGTGTTGGGAGGCTGTCTGCCACGATTCGCTCCGTCCCAAAAAGACTGGTTTGTGGTGCGATGCGGCTTGTGGGACGGGCGGGGGTCGGTCCGTGGTAGACTATCGAACAACGTTTATTAATCGCGCGGTATCGTTGCCGCGAGAAGGGGTTGCGCCATGCAGGAGCTTGAGGATCGTATTCGCCATGACGGCATCGTAAAGGCCGGTAACGTCCTTAAGGTTGATGCCTTCCTCAACCACCAGTGCGACGTTGAGCTGTTTGACCACATGGGTGCCGAGTGGGCCCGTCTGTTCGAGGGCGTTGAGATCAACAAGATCCTGACGATCGAGGCTTCGGGCATTGGCATGGCCTGCATCGCGGCTCAGCATTTTGGCGGCGTGCCGGTGGTCTTTGCCAAGAAGGCGCAGTCCATCAACCTCGACGGCGAGCAGTATGCCACGACCATCTACTCCTTTACCAAGCAAAAGGAGTACCCGGTCATCGTTGGCAAGCGTTTCCTGTCCGAGGGCGACAAGGTCCTTATCATCGATGACTTCTTGGCCAACGGCTGCGCGCTCGAGGGTCTTATCAAGATTTGCGAGGCTGCGGGTGCCGAGGTGTCCGGCATTGGCATTGCAGTGGAGAAGGGCTTCCAGGGCGGCGGCGATAAGCTCCGCGAGCGCGGCTTCCGCGTCGAGAGCTTGGCCCGTATCGCCGATATGGACTGCGAGACCGGCGAGATCACCTTCGCCTAAGCGCGCAACACAAGCGATTGGTATGCGATGTGACAAAGGGACCTTCCCTTTGTCACATTTTTTGTATGAGGGGAGGTGTTGATATGGATGAGAACAAGATGGGATGGCGCGAGTATGCACGCTATGCCGAGATGTCGGTCGAGGAGTTGGCGCGCGATTGCGAGGTGCAGGTGTTTCGCGCGACGGGTCCGGGCGGACAAGGCGTCAACACGACGGACTCGGCGGTGCGCATGAAACATATCCCTTCGGGAATTACCGTGACGGCGCGCGAGAGCCGCAGTCAGTTCCAAAACCGTAGTAGCTGCCTGCGTAAGCTGCGCGCTGAGCTTGGGCGTCGCGGGCGTCCACCGCGCCGACGCGTAAAGACCAAGGTGCCTCAGCGCTCTCGCCAGCGCAGGCTCAATGATAAGCACTTCAACGCCATTAAAAAGGCCAACCGTCGCAAACCGGGCAGCGACGAATAGCCTCCTCATAAGTTGCGGTGAAATAGGGACTGTTTTGCGGCTTTACCTGCATAAACAGTCCCTATTTCACCGCAACTTAGGGGTGGCTAGCGGGTGGGGTGCCAGACGTGGAGGGCGCCGCCGAGGACGTCGACTTCGATGCGCGAGGCGACAACGGGCTCGCCGTCGGCCTGGATGGGGTAGTCGGGCTCCTCAAAGGTGAGCTCGGCATGGCGGCAGCGGCGCATGCGAACCGGTGGCAACTTGGTATGGTGGCCGTCCTTGGCCGAAAGAAACATAGGCAGGGCAACCGCACGAGGGACAGGGCCGCATGCGTAGCAGACGTCGAGCATGCCGTCGCAGGGATCGGCATCGGGGCAGATGTGATAGCCCGAGCCATACGTGGGGCCCAGCTGAATCGCCATGATGATCGCCCTCACGCGCTCGGCGGGCGCGCCGTCAAAGCTGGCTGTCATGGGGTAGTTGCGATAACGCAGGCCAAACTGCTCAAGTCCCGAAAGGGTGTAGAGCGGAGCGCCCGTCAAGCCGGTCTTTTTGCGCAGCTCGGTGGTGCCAAGGCCGATGGCGGCATCGATGCCGACCGAAAGCGTCTGGTCGTAGTACTCAACGGTAGCCTCGCCGTTACCGCTTGCGGGGTTCCAAGAGCGAATGCGCCCGATGTCCTGACGCTGCAGCTCACAGGTGAGCAGCGCGCCAAAATCCTTGCCGGAGAAATCTTCGATTCCGAGCGTTTGGGCAAAATCGTTGCCGGAGCCAACGGGCAGGACGGCAAGGGCGGGACGGACCGCCTCGTTCTGCGTCATGAGTCCATTGACGACCTCGTGGATCACGCCGTCGCCGCCAAGGGCGATAACGGTGCGATAGCCCTGGGCCCGCGCGGCAAGCTCCTTGGCGTGCCGCGTGCGTTCGGTCAGTACCAGGTCGAACTGGGATGCGCGTGCGGTCATATCCAAAAAGCGTTGCAGGCGCTCGGCAACTTCGCGCGCCGCACCCGACTGGGCGGCTGGGTTGGCGATGATGAGCGTGCGACCAAAATCAGTTGCGTGCATGGGGCGACTCCCGGCGTGTGGCATGACGGTGCGGTCGCGCCCGGGTCGAATTTCCCCGATTGTGGCTGCACGGCGATTATTACATCTACTCTATCAGGTCGTTGTGGCGCTCGATAGCATCCGCTACCGTACCGCCCTCATCCACAATAAGCGAACGGCGCTTGGGCGAGATGATGCGCTGGGCGGGGTACACGCCGCGGTGTCCGCCGGTTAGGTAGCTGATGAAGGCCACTATGACAAAGAACCCGGCGGCCGTGCCGTGGAACAGGTCGATGGCCATCATGCAGGTGGTGATGGGCACGTTGAGGCCGGCGCAGAACACGCCGAGCATGCCGAGAGCCGCCAGAAAACTGGGGTCAAGCCCGGTAAGGCAACCGATCCAGCCACCGAGTGCCGCACCGATGCCAAACAGGGGCGTGACCTCGCCGCCTTGGAAGCCCGCGCCCAGGGTAAGCGCTGTGACGACCAACTTGATGACTGCGTCCGCCAGAGTGGTGTTGCCGGCAAATCCGGCGCCGGAAAGCCACGTGGAAAGGCCGGCGTAGTTCCAGGCGTCGAGGAGGGCATAGGCGGCCAAAACCACGAGTGCGCCTATGAGTGCGCGAACGAGGTAATTGGTGATAAAGCGACCGTATAGGCTCTTGACGGTTCGAACCGACCAGGCAAAGAGGCGTGCCGTCAGGCCGAAGAAAACGGCGCTGATAACAACGATAATGACCGTTTTGGGCGTCATGGCGGGAACGCTGGCGATGACATTCGCTTCGTACTCGGTACCCAGAGCGAGTGATGTAAAGTAGCCGGTAAACGAGGCGACCAGGCAGTAGATACCTGCGGTGTAGTCGATCTTGCCGATAAAGCACATTTCCATACCAAAGAAAGCTCCGGCAAGGGGCGAACCGAATACGGCGCCAAAGGCCGACGAGATGCCGGCGAGCATGAGGTCGTGGTGGTCATGCTTTTTGAGGTGGGCGAGGTTCGAAACATTGCTGGCGATGGTGCCGCCGATCTGTACCGCGGCGCCCTCACGGCCGGCCGAGCCGCCTGTCAGGTGCGTGAGCGTGGAGCAGACGAAGGTGAGAACGGCCATGCGCATATGGATGAGGCGTGTGCCCAGAGCGGAGTCGATGACCAGGTTGTTTCCGCGTTTGGCGGCAAGGCCGTGGTTTTTGTACACCCATGCGGTGGCAATGCCCACAACGGGAAGCAGCGCGTAGACCCACGCATGGTGCTCGCGATAGTCGGTCGCGATATTCAGCGAGGCCAAAAACGCCCAAGCGGCAACGCCCATGGCGAGCGAGACGATGACGACGAGCACGAGCAACTTGGCGCTCGCGAGTAGGTTGCGAGCGCTGCGGCGCGTGTCGGCAGCCAAGAGATGCTCGGAGCGGGTGAGCTGTTGCCTGCCTGCCATGATGACGTCATTAAGGGAGAAAAAGCCGCCGTCGTCGAGTGACTGGGAATGATCCTGCGCCTCGTTTGCGCTTTCGGGTTTGTCGTTATGAGCCATACGTTCCTCTTTTAGGTTGCAACGCAAGCATTATAAAACGCGGTAAACGCGACGAGCCGGTGGGTTGGTTTCCATTCTGTTTCGCGGCTTGCAACCGACAGGTGTATTTGCGGGTATAGGCCGAGTCGCGGTCGTGCGTCGGGGGATTATACTGAGACAAGCATAAAGAATCGGCGCTCCTGTTGTGCGCTGTGGCATTAAGAGGTGCATATGGCAGAGAAACTCATTCCGCTGGAGGACGCGCAGTCGATTGTTCTGTCGCACGTTGCTCCGACCGATGTCGTCGAGATCCCGGTATGGCAGGCGGCCGGTCTTCCCCTTGCCGAGGACGCCACGGCCGATATCGACATCTCGCCGTTTGCCAACAGCGCTATGGATGGATATGCCATGCGTGCCGCCGACCTCGCCAAAGCGTCCACCGATGCGCCCGTGACGCTTTCTGTTGTGGGGCACGAGGCCGCAGGCCATGTGTTCGATGGCGTTATCGCCCCGGGCGAGACCGTCCGCATCATGACGGGCGCGCCGGTGCCCGAGGGTGCGGATGCCGTGGTGAAATACGAGATCGTCGAGGTGCTTGACGGCGATGGTAACGAGGGCTCACACGTGAGCTTCTCGACGCCTGCCAAGGTGGGGGAGAACGTTCGCTCTGCCGCCGAGGAGGCCCATGCCGGCGACGTCGTGATGCGCGCCGGCGAGGTTGTGGCCCCGGCCGGTGCTGGCCTGCTGGCAAGCGCTGGTTACGAGAGCGTGAAGGTCCATGCCGCTCCGCGCGTGGGCATTATCTCGCTGGGCACGGAGCTGGTCGCGCCGGGTGAACTGCCGGCGCGCGGTCAGATTCGCGATTCCAACTCCTCGGCGCTGATGGCCGAAGCGCTCGATGCCGGCGCCGAGCCGGTGTTCTTTGGCATTGCGCCCGATGATGAGCAGGTGATTGCCGAGCTGGTACATCGTGCCGTGCAGGAGTGCGATTTTGTCATTACGAGCGGTGGCGCCTCGGCGGGCGATTACGACTACGTGACGGCGCTCGTCCGGCGCGAGGGCGATGTGCTCTTCGATCGCATCTCGATGCGTCCCGGCAAGGCCATCACGTTTGGCTTGCTCGGGGGTAAGCCGTATTTGGGGCTTTCGGGCAATCCCGCGGCGGCGTATGTGGGCTTTGAGATGCTCGCCCGCCCCGCGATTCGCAAGATGCGCGGCTTTACCGAGGGTGCGCGTCCCGTGCAGCAGGCGATATTGACGCACGGTGTGAAGAAGCGCCAGGACCGACGCTTCTTCGATCGCGCGACGGTTTTGCGCGACCCCGAGACCGGTGAGCTGCTGGTGACCGAGGCCAAGACGCAGAATTCGGCGCTGCTCGGCACGATGCAGCGGGCCAACTGCCTGCTGCGTATTGACGAAGGGCCGTGTGAGCTCAAGCCGGGCGACGTCGTGGGTGTCGTGCGTGTCGATCTGCCTGAGGATGTCGTGTTGTAGGAGGAACGCTATGGAGTTGAAGATTTCGATCGTGACGTGCTCGGATACGCGCGACCTTGCCCAGGACGAGGCGGGTGCCGCGCTCGAGGAACTTATCGTGGCACAGGGATGGACGGTCGCCTCGCATGTGGTCGTGCGCGACGACGTTAGCGAAATCGGTGATGCCATTGTGGAAGCCGCCGATGAGTGCCACGCCAATGTCGTGCTCACCTGCGGCGGCACGGGGCTTTCGATGCGCGACGTGACACCCGAGGCGACGCGTGCCGTCTGTGACCGCGATGTGCCGGGTATTGCCGAGGCAATCCGTGCCTACTCCATGACCAAGACGCGCCGCGCCATGCTCTCGCGCGCCGTGTGCATGCAGCGTGGGTATACGCTTGTCATCAACTTTCCGGGATCCACGAAAGCGGCCCGCGAAAGCTGGGAGGCCGTGAGCGACCAGCTGGAGCATGCGGCCCAAATGACGGCGGGCGGCGGACATGCCAAATAAGCGCACCACCTGCGGCGGAGTAACCTTACGGGTCGCTCCGCCTTTTTTATGCAGCGACAGTGCGGAACGTCCTGAGACGATTGACGAAAGAAAATTATCAGACGAGAAATCTTTATCACTGATATTATTCGCACGTAAGTATAATCTAATTACAGAATAAAGCTCGCGGCAGGGCGCCCGGGTGTAGCCTTCGAAAGGGTTGAACATGTTCGATATGGTTTCTCGCCGCGGATTCGTCTCGCTTTCTGCTGTCGCCGCTGCCGGCCTTGGTCTTGCCGGCTGCTCGGGCAGCAAGGCGTCCGAGCCGGCCGGATCCGATGCCGGCTCCGCCAAGATTTTGTCCAAGAAGGCTGTCGAGCTTCAGGTCTTCGCTGCCAACTCTCTCGAGAAGGCTCTGCCCGAGGTCCAGGAGCTCTACACCGAGCAGACCGGCGCCACGTTTGCCGACACGCAGTTTAAGGCGTCTGGCGACCTCGTTGAGCAGATGCGCGCCGGTGCCGCCGTCGACGTGCTCATCACGGCCTCCAAGGGCACCATGGACGACGCCGAGGCCGCCGAGCTCGTCGATGCCGACACGCGTGAGGACATGTTCGTCAACGACCTCGTGATCGTTCGCGCCGAGGGCTCCGACACCAAGATCGAGGATATCGCCGACGTCGCGAATCTGGACGGTAAGATCGCCATTGGCGACGCCGAGACCGTCCCCGCCGGCAAGTACGCCAACCAGGCTCTGGCCTCCGTGGGCCTCTATACCGGCGCCGAGGGCGACGACGGCGAGTATGCGCCCGAGATCGCCGATAAGGTCGCACTGGCCGATAAGGTGGGTACCGCCGCCGCCTATGTGTCCACAGGCGACTGCGTGGCCGGTTTTGTCTACAGCTCCGATATCTTCCGCTACGACGGCATCGAGGAGGCCTTCGTGTGCCCCGAGGATTCGCACAAGCCCATCGTGTACCCGGGCGCCGTTGCCGAGAGCTCCGAGCACGCCGATGAGGCCAAGGCGTTTATCGACTTCTGTCTGACCAACAAGAAGGCTCAGAAGATTTGGGCTAAGTACGGCTTTGAGCTTTCCGAGTAGTGCGGCTTGGCGCGATAATTCCATCGTTTTGTGTTTCACTCCGTCCTTGTATTCGCTTGGAGCTTTTCGTGCTTAATAGATTCCGCATGCTTGTCGCCTGTGCTTTGACCTTCGCGCTTTGCTGGGTGCCGGGATTTGCGTTTGCTGGGGACGCTGAGGACGGGGCCCAGGTTGCTGCGACCGCTCATGGGCTTTCCTATGGGATCGAGGGTTTTGAGCGGTTGGCCAAGGGGACCGCTCGTGCCATGGAAGGCCAGCCTGAGGGCTACCGGTTTCCCGTTGACGAGGACGTGGACCTTGTAGTGGCGCCTGCTGCCGATCGCGTTGTGGTGTGGGTATCGCCCAAAGCGGTCGAGAAGTATGGATTGGATCCGCAGGATAACGAGTGCGTATCGGGTCTCAAGGCCCTCGTCTGTGAGCTCGACAGCGCAAACTGCATGGGAGGTGCGCAACTGGGAGACGTGGATCTTCCTTGGTATGTCACGGCGGAAACAACGTTTGATACCGGCGGGTATACCTATGGCTTTGACGAGCGCGGTGCGGATGGGGACCGCTATGTGGTGATTGCATCAGCCTCGGGTGACGCCAAGGGCGGCGCGCGTTGGCTTGATAGCGCTCAAATGGTAGAGGCATCGTCTGTCGTGTTGCGGGATGAGCAGGGGCCCTTGACCTCTCTGGCCTCCTTTTTAGGCGGCATCGACTACCGCCCGTTTTGGGTGTCTATCAAAACGAGCGGCCTTGCCCTGGTGATTGCCTTTGCACTGGGCCTGTTTGCCGCGTGGAAGACTATGGGTACCTCGAGTCGCATCAAGGGCCTGCTCGATTCGGTCTTTACGATTCCTATGGTGCTGCCGCCCACGGTCTGCGGCTTTCTGCTCCTCATGCTGTTTGGCCGCTCGACCGGGGTGGGCCAGTGGCTCATCGCGCACGGCATCTCGATCGTCTTTACCTGGCCCGCGGCGGTCATTTCGGCCGTCGTTGTGTCGTTTCCGCTGGTCTACCGCACGGCGCTCGGAGCCTTTGAGAGCCTTGACACGCAGATGCTCGATGCCGCGCGAACCCTGGGATGGTCCGAGCGTCGCATCTTTACCAAGCTTATGATGCCGCTTGGCTGGCCCTCGATTGCCGCCGGCACGGTGCTCGCCTTCGCGCGTGCCATGGGCGAGTTTGGCTGCACCCTGTTCTTTGCGGGCAACTACGCCGGCATTACCCAGACCATCCCCATCGCCATCTACTTTGAGTGGATGGGCGGCAACACGTCGGTGGCCCTCTTTTGGGTCGTGGTCGTAATCGTGTTCAGTTTCCTGGTCATTCTGTTCATCAATATGTACACGGCGCATTCGCAAAAGTATCGCGAGCGTGGTCTCTCCCGTGCAGAGCGTAAGCAGGTCAAGGAGCTCGCCGGACAGGGCGATTCGCTTGACCCGGTGGGCGGCGATGCCTTGCGCATCGATCGCGAGGCGCTGGCCGAGCTTATGCGCGATGACACGGTCGCAAAGGGAGGTCGATAAGCCATGTCGCTTGTTCTGGATATCAAAAAGCGCTACCCCGGCTTTAACCTCGACATTCAGCTCGAGGCCGGCGAGGAGCGCGTTGGCTTGCTCGGCGCCTCGGGTTGCGGCAAGAGCTGCACCTTGCGCTGCATTGCCGGCGTGGAGACGCCCGACGAGGGCAAGATCGTCGTCAACGGTGTGACCTTTTTTGATTCGTCGGCGGGCATCAACCTGTCGCCCCAGGAGCGCAAATGCGCCCTGGTGTTTCAAAACTATCAGCTGTTCCCACATATGACGGTGGCCGATAACGTGTGCGCCGGCGTTGAGGGCGCAGGCGACGCCGCGGCGCGCAGGCAACTTGCCGAGCGCTACCTGGGTATCTTTGGACTGGCCGATTTTGCCGACCGCTATCCCGCGCGTCTCTCGGGCGGCCAGCAGCAGCGTGTGGCGCTTGCTCGCATGGTGGCGGCACACCCGGGCATTTTTATGTTCGATGAGCCCATGAGCGCGCTCGACGCGTATCTTAAGAGCGCGCTTGAGCAGAACATGCTCGACCTGTTCGATGTGTGCAACCGTACCGTGCTCTACGTGAGCCACGACATCGACGAAGCGTGCCGTCTGTGCGAGCGCATCTGCGTGATGCACAACGGGCATGTTGAGGAGGTCGGCTCCGTCGAGGACGTGGTTCGACGCCCGCAAACGTTGGCCGCGCTGCGCTTGACGGGCTGCAAGAATACGAGCCGTGCGCGCAAGATCGGCGACGAAGAAGTTGAGGCCCTCGACTGGGGCATGACCTTTAACGTGGGTCGCGAGGTTCCCGATAATGTGGCGTATCTGGGCATTCGCGCAAGCTACTTCCATGTTGACAATCGCGCGGAGCGGGGTCGCAACAGCTATGACCTGCACGTGGCCCGCGTGAGCGATTCACGTTTTGAACGCCTGGTGCTGCTGGACGTGCCGCGCGCCGACGCGCCGACGCGCCTGCAGTGGAAGGTCAACAAAGTGGGCATGCCTGTCGACGAGCTGCCGCAAGCAGGCGAGACGCTGCGCATGCATTTTGATGCCAGCAGGATCCATTTGGTTTGTCGATAGCGCCAGATAGTGCCGTCGGGGATATATGCCTCGGCGGCACTATCTGTTTACCGTTCGCCGAATGAGGAATGACAAACTCTTATCAATCAAGATAATTATTTATTAGACAACGGCACACGACGCTGTCGTACGAATGTCAACGGTGTTCGCAGGGGCGATGACCGTTGATATAGTTGACCTCGACTGGTTAAGGAGGGTGCGCACATGCCGCAGACGACATACATTCGCCGCGTTGCCGCGCGTGCCCTATACATGGCTCGGAGTCGCATATGAGCAGGTATGTTCACGGCTCCGGGAGAGACGACGCACAACTAAATAACTGTCCGCAAGGCAGGTTCCCTAAAATTCTGGGTTTAGGCGCGGCTGGGTTTTCGCCACCCACCGTGCAGCTCGTGTCGCGCGTGGCCACTATGGCCGGGCAGGCGGCGGGCGCGCCGTACTATCTGACCGGCGGTCTGTGCGAAAACGCCTATGTCGTGGAGCGGTTGGGCGCGCTGTTGGGCTCGCCGGTAGAGACCGCACCCCTGGCACGCTTTGCCGGTGCCAGGGGTGCGGCCATTCGCGCACAGGCGCTCGCGTAGGGGGCTTGCGATAGATCGCCCGCTCTCGGCGCCGCCATGCGTATACTGGGAGGAACTGATTGACCTATGAGAGGAGGAATCGATGGCTGACGAGCTCGTGAAGCTCACGCAGATGACCGCCGCGAGCGGTTGAGCCGCTAAGTTGGCTCCTGGAGCCCTCGCCCAGGTCCTGGGCGACTTACCCAATGTGCATAACGACAACCTGCTCGTGGGGTTCGATACCTCCGACGATGCGAGCGTTTTCCGCGTCGGCGATAACCTGGCCCTCGTTCAGTCCATCGACTTCTTCCCGCCGATGGTCGACGACCCGTTTCTGTTTGGCCAGATCGCCGCGGCCAACTCGCTGTCGGACATCTACGCCATGGGCGGGCGGCCGAGCCATGCCATGAACCTGCTCTGCATACCCAGCTGCCTGGGTGTTGAGGCTGCTGGCCAGATTCTGGCGGGTGGCGCCGACAAGTGCGTTGAGGCGGGCTGCTCCATCGCGGGTGGCCACACCATCAACGACGACGAGCCCAAGTACGGCCTGTCCGTGAGCGGTTTTGTCGCACTCGACCACATGCTCACCAATAGCGGCGCACGCGTGGGCGACGTTCTACTGCTGACCAAGGCGATCGGCTCGGGCATCATCACCACGGCCATTAAGGGCGAGCTTATCGAGCAGGACGAGGCTAGCCCGATGTTTGACTCGATGCGCACCCTTAACGAGCCCCCGATTCGTCTGGCCGAGGGACTCGAGCTTCACGGCTGCACCGACATTACGGGCTTTGGCCTGATCGGGCATGCGTGCGAGATGGCCGAGGGCTCGGGCGTGCAGATTGAGCTTGCGTCGGGGGCAGTGCCGCTCTTTGACCAGGTGCTCGACATGGCGCGTCTGGGCATTATCCCTGCCGGCGCCTACCGCAACCAGGATTTCTTTGGCCCGCGCGTGGCGACCGACGATGGCCTGGAGCCGGGCATGCTGGATGCGTTGTATGATCCGCAGACCTCGGGCGGTTTGCTCATCGCGGCGCCTGCTGCCGACGTGGATGAGCTCGCGCACCGTCTGCATGCCGAGGGTCGCATCGCCGCCGTTATCGGTCGCGTGCGCGAGGCGGTGCCGGGCGGTCCTGCTGTTCGCGTTGTGCATTAAGGAAAACCGTTTATGCGATCGTCCGTTGTTCTGGGCGGCCCCTTTCGAAAGGAATTTACTATGTCTACCAAGATTGAAGTCAATGCCATGGGCGATGCCTGCCCGCTGCCCGTCGTCAAGACGCTTAAGGCCCTCAAGCAGCTCGATGGCGAGGGCGCCGTCGTGACCTCGGTCGACAACGAGACCGCCGTCAAGAACATTTCCAAGATGGCGCAGGAGAAGGGCTGTACGGTCTCGGTTGAGAAGGTTTCTGACGCCGAGTGGCACGTGACCGTGGCGACCTCTGGCGCCGTTGCCGTGGCAGACCCCGAGCAGGACGGTGCCGCTTTCTGCGATGCCGGCGCCGGTAAGGGCAAGCTGGTCGTTTCTGTCTACACCGATTGCATGGGCCGTGGCGACGACGAGTTGGGCCACAAGCTCATGAAGGCCTTTATCTTTGCCGTGACGCAGCAGGAGGAGCTGCCCGCGACTATGCTGTTCTACAACGGCGGTGCCAAGCTCACCGTCGAGGGCTCTCCGGTGCTCGATGACCTGAAGGGCCTGGCCGAGCAGGGCGTCGAGATCCTCACCTGCGGCACCTGCCTGGACCACTATGGCATTAAGGACCAGCTTGCCGTGGGCGAGGTCACGAACATGTACGTGATCGTGGAGAAGATGGAGCAGGCCGTGCGCGTCGTGCGCCCGTAGCGTATTGGTTGGAGTTGCCATGAGGGAGAAGCGCCCGGCGCTTGTCATCACGTTTCCCACCACGGCGGCCGCCATGGGTTGCGAGTCCCTGTGCATCGAGCGTGGTCTTCCCGGGCGTACGATTCCCGTGCCCGGGGAGGTCGCTGCCGGCTGCGGCTTGGCGTGGAAGGCGCTGCCTTCGGATGAGGACCTGCTGCGCGGCGAGCTTGCCGCGGCGGGCGTTCCCACCGAGGGCTTTACGGTGATCGACATGTGGGAGGTCGTACGATGATCTACCTGGATAACGCGGCGACGACCATGCACAAGCCGCAGACGGTCATCGATGCCGTGACGCAGGCGATGTGCTCGCTCGGCAATGCCGGGCGCGGTGCCACGTCGGGTGCGCTCGATGCGGCGCGTACGATTCACGGTTGCCGTGCCAAGCTCGCACGCTTGCTGGGCTGCCCGCGTGCTGACCATGTTTGTTTTACGCCCAACTCAACCGCGGCGCTCAACACCGTCATCAACGGGGTGGTGTGCCCCGGCGACCGTGTGGTCACAACGGTGCTCGAGCACAACTCCGTGCTGCGTCCGCTCAACCGCCTGGCGACAGAGCGGGGCGTGACCGTTGAGCATGCGGGTTGCGACGCGAGCGGCGTGCTCGACTATGACGAGCTCGAGCAGCTGGTCACGCCGGGCACGCGTGTCGTGGTGGTGACGCACGCCTCCAATGTGACCGGCAACGCGGTCGACATTGCGCGCGTGGCCGCCATGGCCCATGCGGCCGGCGCGCTTGTGATCGTCGATGCCTCGCAGTCTGCCGGCACGGCGCATATCGATATGCAGGCCATGGGGCTCGATGTCGTGTGCTTTACCGGCCACAAGGGGCTCATGGGTCCGCAGGGGACCGGCGGCCTGGCCGTGGCAGAGGGCGTCGACGTGGCGCCGTGGGCCATGGGCGGCACGGGAGTGCACAGCTTCGACCCACTGCAGCCACTTGAGTGGCCCACGCGCTTGGAGGCGGGCACGCTCAACGGTCACGGTATCGCCGGCCTTTCTGCCGGCCTCGACTTTATTGAGGCCCAGGGCGGGGTGGAGACGATTGCAGCTCGCGAACGCTCGCTTGCTGATCGCTTCCTTGCCGGTGTGCGCAAGATTCCGGGGATTAAGCTCTACGGTGCGTTTGACCAACCCGCGCGCTCGGCGATCGTGTCGCTCAACGTGGGCGATGTCGACTCTGCCGAGATCTCGGACGCGCTCATGCAAGGGTGGGGGATTGCGACGCGCCCTGGCGCCCATTGCGCCCCGCTCATGCACCGTGCGCTGGGGACCGAGCGCCAGGGCGTCGTCCGCTTCTCGTTTGGGTATTTCAACACGACCGAAGAAGTCGACACGGCTATCGATGCTCTGTGCGATTTAGCCTGCTAAAGCTGCTAGAGCGTATATACTTGCGGGATGGGTCTTTTGCCCGTCCCGTTTTTTGTTTCGACTCGAAAGGTGGTCCTATGGCTTCATCCGCCTCGCGCGGCCTGCGCTCCGACCATGTCGTCACCGTCGGCATCGCCCTGTTCTCGATGCTCTTTGGCGCCGGCAACCTCATTATTCCGCCGCTGCTGGCGCTGCAGGCAGGTTCTGCCACGCCGGTCGCCATGCTCGGCTTTCTGATTGCCGCCATCGGTCTGCCCGTCATGGGCTTTATCGCCGTGGCGCTTGCCGGAACGGCGCGCGAGCTTGCCGGCCGCGTGCACCCCAAGTTCGGCGAGTTCTTTGTCGCAGCGGTGTATCTGGCCATCGGTCCGTGCCTGGC
>CABUSE010000016.1 GCA_902494135.1 uncultured Collinsella sp.
GGATGAGCGGCTCCCACTGCGGGTCGTGCAGGGCCTCTTCGAAGCCGGAGTAGACGATGCCCATCTTGGACGCGGTGTCCTGCATGTTGTGGTAGACGAGCTCGGAGTCGTACTGCGCGCCGACGCCCGCCAGGTAGCTGCGCTCGGCATCGGGGATACCCAGGCGCTCAAAGGTGTTCTTGATGTCGTCAGGCACCGACTCCCAGTCGTGCTTTTGATCGGTGTTGGGCTTGACGTAGGTGACGATGTTGTCCATGTCCAGGCCCTCGATGGAGGGGCCCCACGTCGGGTCGGGAAAACGATTGAAAATCTCGAGGGACTTTAAGCGCAGATCGAGCATCCACTGCGGCTCGTCCTTCTTGGCGCTGATCTCGCGCACGATGTCGGGCGTGATGCCGGCGTCGAGGCGCTCGAATCCCTCCTCGCCATAGGTGAAGTCGTAGAGGCTGCGGTCGATGTCCGCGACCTCGGTGCGGTTCTTGGTCATTGCGTCGCCCCTTTACGCCTGCTGCTCGGCAGCGGCGGCCTCGGCCTGGGCGCGCTGATCGGCGGCCTCGCGCTCGAAGGTCTCAAAGCCGTTCTTGTCGATCCAAGGGATCAGCGAGGCGTCATCCTCGCGCACGATGTGGCCCTTCACCATAACGTGGACGCGGTCGACATCCAGGTGCTCCAGGATGCGCGTGTTGTGCGTGATAATGAGCATGGAGCCGTTGCAGCTCTTGCGGTAGGCGTCCATGCCATGGCTGACGGTGGAGAGGGCGTCGACGTCCAGGCCCGAGTCAGTCTCGTCCAGGATGGCGAGCTTGGGCTGCAGCAGCAGAAGCTGGAGCATCTCGACCTTCTTCTTCTCGCCGCCCGAGAAGCCCACGCCCAGCTCTCGGTTGAGGTAGGCGGTGTCCATGTTGAGCTCGGCCGCGAGCTCCTTGACGCGACGGCGGAACTCCTTGCCCTTCATCTCCAGGCCGGGGCGGCCGGCGATGCTGGCACGCAAAAAGCTCGATAGCGGCACGCCCGGGATCTCGACCGGGGCCTGGAAGCTCAGGAACAGGCCGGCGCGGGAGCGCTTGTCGGTGGTGAGCTCGGTGATGTCCTGGCCGTCAAAGACGATGCGGCCGTCGTTGACGGTATAGACGGGGTCGCCCATGACCAGGTGGCCGAGGGTGGACTTGCCGGCGCCGTTGGGTCCCATCAGCACGTGGGTCTCGCCGGCGGCGACGTTGAGGTTGACGTTGTGGAGGATGGTCTTCTCGTCCACGGAGGCGGTCAGACCTTCGATGGAAAGCAGCGGATTTGCGCTCATGCTGTTCCTCTCTGTATATGGTGTACTCATAGGTGTACTAAACCCTAGGAATCTTCTCGGAATAAAGTTACTATGGGTTCGGCGTTAGTCAAGGGAAAACCCGACTAATCCACTCGACTTTTCTAGATGTGGGACAAATTCATCGGTTATGTATGTCCCCAGCGTTATGGAAGGGTAGGTATGCTCATTTCTTCCAAGGGCCGCTATGCCCTCCGATTGATGATCTATATCGCAGCGCTTGGCGACGCCGAGGGCAAGATTGCCCTGCGCGAGGTCGCCGACCGCGAGCATATCTCGCAAAAGTATTTGGAGCAGCTGGTGCGTCCGCTTATGAAGGCTGGCCTGCTTAAGAGCGTGCGCGGCAAGGGCGGCGGCTACATGATGGCCAAGGACCCGGCTGAGGTGCGCGCCGGCGATATCTTGCGTGCCGTCGAGGGCAGCACGGCTCCGGTGGCGTGCGACGGCATCGACAACAGCTGCACCCGCAGCGATCTTTGCTCGACCGTCAAGTTCTGGCGTGGTCTGGACGACGTGATCGAAAAGTACGTCGACGGCGTGACGTTGGCCGACCTGGCCACCGTTCCCGAGATCAACTTTGACATTAAGCTGTAGGGGTGCAAATGGCATCTCTCGACAAGGTGTACAAGCAAATCGAAGTTTTTGCTCGGGAATGTGACGCCGAGAAGGTCGTGCTGTTTGGGTCTCGCGCTCGAGGTGACAACTTGCCCAAGAGCGATATTGACATCGCCGTAGCAGGTTGCCGGGATTTCGGCCGCTTCTCATATTTGATCGATGAACGTCTTGATACTCTTTTAGATGTAGATGTCGTCAATCTCGACGAGTCCTTATCGCAGCAATTGCTCGATGAAATTGCCAGGGATGGTGTGATTCTGTATGAAAAAATATGAGAACTTTGTCAGCGCCTTGGCGAATCTTGAGGATGCGCCCAATCAGGATCTCAACAATGATTTTGTTCAGAGTGGATTGATTAATAAGTTCAATCTTCAATTTGAACTGAGCTGGAAGCTTCTTAAGCGTCTGCTCGAGTATGAGGGCGCCACGCTTGCCGCGTCGGGGTCTCCTCGCGCCATCTTGAAGGAGTCGTACCGATTCTACGACTTTATTGATGAGGCAGCCTGGCTAGATATGCTCAGAGACCGCAATACGAACGTCCATATCTATGACAACAAGCTCGCTCAAGATTTGATTCAGCGCATCTTGAACGTCTATATCCCCGCATTCTGCCAGCTGAGGGACGGGCTGATGGAGCGTTACGGCGAGCTTCTGTTGGCGCCCGACGACCAGTTTGTTTAATTCCTTAAGATTTCGCGGAGGGTTGTTGCCGTTTACCGAGGGGTTGTTGTGCAACAACGGGCGAGCTGCAATACTTTTTTTATCTTTGCAAACTGAACTTTAACTACACCAATGCAGGGAGGATCTTATGCAGCCCAAGCATTCTGCTATTGTCGCGGGCCTGACGTTGGCGCTTTCGTTTGGCGCCGTTTCCGCGCCGGCACCTGTCGCTGCCGAGGAGCCCACGCCGGGCGTTGCCTCGGATGCCACCGATATCGATAAGGGTCTCTACACCCAGCAGTCCTTCTCGGGCGTGCTGAGGTCGGTCCAGGGCGTTTCGTTTGTCAACGTGACTCCCGAGATGAAGTACTTTACCAAGTACGAGAGCCATGGTAACTACAACCAGGGATTTTCGTATGGTGACGGCTATAACGCACTGGGTTACTATCAGTTTGATCGCCGCTGGTCGCTCATTCCGTTTATGAAGCAGGTTTACAACTACGATTCTGCCAAGTACAGCATGCTCAAGGATGCGATTGATCGCGGCAGCGAGATTTCCAACACGAGCAATGCCATGTATGAGAACGGCCAGCTCACCGAGTTGGGCCGTATTGCGCAGGAGGCCTTTCAGGGTGCTTACAACACCGATCCTGTTGAGTTCTCAGCACTTCAAGATGCTTATGCGTACAACTCGTACTATGCGGTGACCGAGGCGTGGCTCAAGAGCGGCCTGGGTATTGACATTTCGGGCCGCGCCGACTGCGTCAAGGGCATGGTGTGGAGCATTACCAACATGTGCGGCACTGGTGGCTGCAGGGACTTTTTCCGCTGGGCGAATCTTTCCAACGATATGTCCGATCGCGAGTTTGTGACGGCGCTTTCCAACAGCGTGGTCAATAACGTGGCGACCAAGTATTCGAGCCAACCCCAGTATCATGAGGGCTGGAAGAACCGCTACCGCAACGAGCTAAAGGACTGCTTGGTTTATATCGCTGAGGACGAGGCTGCCGCCGCGACGCCCGTGCAGCCCGAGCCCACACCGGCGCCCTCGCCGACACCTGATTCGAATGACGACTCGAGTGACGATGCCAACGATGACAGGATGGATGCGCCCTCGACCGATGCTGACGGTAATGGCTCTGCTGGTGGCACTACCAACGACGGCTCTACCTCGAACGGCTCCGATTCGAACGGCTCTGCTGCGGGCGATTCGCCTTCAAGCTCTGCCGGCAATACGGACAGCGACGCTTCTGGTTCGACCGGCGCTGACACCTCTAACTCATCTACCGGCTCGAGCGATTCGTCCGTTGACACCGGCTCTAACAACGGCTCCGGCTCTGACGCAACCCCTGATTCCGATGCTTCCAAGGACGATTCGAATAAGGCGCCGGACGCTCCCGTTGCTTCGCCGGACAAGAAGCCTTCTTTCTCCGAGCAGCTTGGTTCTACGCTGGGTTCTTCGCTGATGGCTGGCGTTAATAACGGTTCGGCCCAGAACAAGGACAACTCTGATCAGGCTTCCACGGAAAAGACCGAAGCCGTAAAGGGCGACTCCAAGGACAAGGCTTCCGAGAAGACCGAATCCGATAAGGGTTCTAGCTCTGAGGAGAAGGACGACAAGTCCACTCAGAAGAAGGACGAGGGTAAGAAGTCTGAATCTGAGGAGAAGGACGAGAACAAGGACAAGACCGAGGACGGAAAGCAGCAGGGCGAGGACGGCGGTAAGAGCAACACCGACAAACAGGTCCATGAGCAAAATGACTCCAAAACGGTGACCACTACGACCACGACGACCACCACAACCAAGTCATCTGGCGGCAATATGCCCAAGACGGGCGATCTGATTGTGATGGCGAGCCTTGCCAGCGCGAGCTTGGCCACACTGGGCGCTACGTCTATCGTAAGTGGTAAGCATAAGCTCGATCAGCAGAAGAAGGCTTCTGGGGAGGATGGCTCGGAGGAGTAGCCTTTCAGATTGTTTTCAAAGCGTTTGAGACGGGGTCCGGTGCAGCCGCATCGGATCCCGTTTTTGTTGCACAACGATTTGTTATGCCCCCTCGGGGCGTCAGTTGCTACCGTTGCCCGAAACCTTTGCAAGTCGATATTGTTGCGCTCCGCCTGCTCGTTACAATGGGCATCGTGCTGCGTTAGAGGGAGAGTTTACGGTGTCTGAACAGGTGAATTGTGGTTTTATTCATGCGTTTGGTGCGCGGTTGCTCAATCATGCGGATAACGCAGCTCTACCGGTTGATGTACACGACTTTTCCGATGCAATTAATCGGTGTTTACTCATCGATAAAACCATGTTTATTGCCGATGTGTTGGACTGCGACGCGTCCGTTGTGGTGTGCTGTCGACCCGAGGGTTTTGGCAAGAGCATGAACTTGTCGATGCTCAGGGCTTTTCTGGAGCGTCCAGCGGTCGGTCGCGCCGGTGGGATCTCGTTTGCCGATGCTCAGATTTGGGATGCGGACAGCGGGCGTTATCGGGATGAGTACGCTTGCTATCCGGTGATATCGCTGGACTTTTCTGGCGCTGCGAGGCGTGGCGCCGCTGTTGCCGGCGTCGTGCGCGATGCCCTTTCGGGCGAGTGCGCTCGCTTGTTGGCGCTCTTGGAGGCCCCGGATTTAGCTCGAGATAAGGTGCGTCACATCGAACGTGTTGCGCGTGGCGCGGCGAGCGAGGACGAGGTCGCCTCGGTGCTTGGCGTGCTCATTGAGTTGCTGGAGATTGCCTGCGATGAGCAAGTTGTATTGCTCGTTGATGGGTACGACGCGGCGTGGTTGGGCCGTGCGAGCGCAAGGGGCGCTTCCGGCGCCGATCCGGCAGGGCTACTTGACCGTGTGCTGTTTGACGCCATTGCTGCCGCGGGCCATTCGCTACGCTTCGCATGTCTGATGGGGGAGTGTCCCGGCCCTGCCGAAGCGGCGCTTTCTTTGCACGGCTGCTCGTATTATCTGACGACGCCGCTTTCGACGTGGTGTGACCGTTGGTTCGGCTTTTCGGATGCCGAGGTCCAGGCTCTGTTGAATCATGCTGGGCGCGAGGAATACCTTGATGATGCGCGTGAATGGCTCGAGGGATATCGGTTTGGTAGGGATTATTGCTCGAATCCAGCGCGTGTGATCGGTTTTCTGGACCGAGGCTGCACGGCGCCCGTGTGTGCCGATCTGTATGGATATGCCGATTGCCTGAGTAAGGTAGTTGCCGGGTGGAATCTCGACCGCCTTTCGGTCTTGTTCGATTTGCTCGAGGCCCATGGGTGCGCTGAGGTCCCGCTTTGTTTGGGCACTGCAGAGCCAGATGTCTCGCCTGACGATGGCATGTGGACAGCGCTATATTTGTCCGGTTTCCTGACGACGGATATGACTGAGGAGCCAGAGCATGGCGATCGCCTCCGTGCTTTGCGATTGCCCAATAAAGAGCTTCGCCAGGCCTTGCGTCTAGTGATTGTTGAGTGGTTTGAGTGCGCTGCCGAAGACATTCGAGACGTCGATGCGTTTCGCGACGGGCTGTGCCGTGGGAACGAGGATACCGTGAAGCGGGCGCTAAGCCGCATCCTGGGGGATGCGGGAATCGGTGAGACCGACCCAGATAAGCCGCTGCCATATCATCTGCTCTTGCAGGGGCTCTGCTTTGGCTTGCCGGGCTATGCCAATCCTGCTTCGAGGCGAAAGTGTGGCGCGGGTCGCTGGGACATCCAGGTTTTTCCTACGGGCGCTGTGTTCGACATAGCCGATACGATTGGCATGCTGGACGAGCGCCCGCTTATAACGATCAATATGATGTATGACCCCGATGTGGATGCGCTGGGGTTGGAATTGCTGGCCGTGCAGTCGCTACTCGACATAGAGCGCGATGGCATCGACGAAATCCGTGTACCGCGCCCCGGCGTGGGTCGCATGCGCTGGGGGTTCGGTTTTGATGGGCAGCATGTGGCTACGGTGTGCCAGCGGCTTTAAGCGCCGAGATGTTTCCGGCTTCCGTTACTCGGTATCCTTCATGGGCGGCATGGGCTTCCAGTTGGGATCCTTGATGATCTTGCGGGCGTCCTTCATGCCGCGTCGCAGCGCCGGAATACCGGTCTTAAAGCACTTGTCAACGGCAGCCAGGCGAATGAATTCCTTGCAGAAGGTCGCGGCATTGCCCAGGCGGAACAACATGGGGTGGTAGTCACCGTAGATCTGCATATAGCGAGCGAGGAAGCCTCGGTTGCGCATGATGTAGTAGCGGTTGGTGTCGCTCGTAGAGTTGAGCTGGCGTTTGCCGGCGATATCCCAGTTAGAGACGGCACGGGCGCGCTTGAGCACCACGTCGGCGACCACGGCGGCGGGGAAGTGCTGGCTGGCTACGTAGCCGTAGCAGGCATCGTCGCCGTAGATAAAGAAGCGCGCATCGGGCAGGCCGATCTTGTCGACCACGCGGCGCGAGAACATGCCGCCCTCAAAGCACAGCTGGTTCATGGCGCGGTAGCCCTCGGGTCCCAGGTCCCACTTGGCGATGGGGTTAGGGATGCCGAGTGAAAGGATGAGCTGGTACTGCCAAAAGAAGGCTCCGCCGTCAAAGTCCAGGCGCGAACCCTGGATGACATCGTAGCGGTCAGTCCACTTGGCAAGACGCTCGATGCCTTCGGGGATGACGAGCACGTCGTCGTCCATCACCCAGAACCATTGGGCGCCCAGGTCGTAGGCGCATTTAGTGCCGGCGGAGAAGCCGCCCGCACCGCCGCCGTTTTCGAGCTGCGGGGCGTAGATGACACGGTCGGTGCCGCCCTGCGCGTCGGGTTGCTCGGTGTCGATGCCCCACAGGTTGGCCAGGCGCTCGTTGAATGCGGAGCACATGGCCTCGGTCTCGCGCGAATTTTCGTTATCGACAATCACGATGCGCCAGGGCGCTGCCGTGAGCTCGGTCATGGAGTCGAACAAGTTGGCCAGGAGTTCCTGGCGCTTGTACGTTACGACGACGATGGCGAGCTTGTCGATGGGAGCGGGAAGGGTTGAAGGCATGGGGCAATATATCCTTTCACGTGCGGCGCGCATGCGCTGCACGGAAGCTATCGAATACGTCCTTGGGACTGTCCTATTGTAAAGGCTCGGCGCACCTTGGCGGCAAGCTTTGAATAAAACGCAGGAACCTGCCATGGGCCCGCCGCATGACGTGGGGCTGCTTTGCCCGCAAGAGGCTCCATAGATTATATAAACGCCCGCTGGCGCGCTGACCCTTTGATACCATGAAACGACAGGTATTTCCTAAGGAGCACATTTGTCTACTAACGCCTCTGGCAGCCCTGTTCTGTCGCTGCTTATTCCCATTTACAATGTTCAGCGCTACCTGCGCGAGTGCCTCGATTCCGCCCTGGCGCAGACGCTCAAGGATATTGAGATCATCTGCATTAACGACGGGTCGACCGACAACTCGCCGGCGATTATCCGCGAGTATATGGAGCGCGATAGGCGCGTCAAGATGATCGACAAGGCCAACAGCGGCTACGGCGACTCGATGAACCACGGTCTGGAGATGGCGCGTGGCAAGTACGTTGGCATCTTGGAGTCCGATGACTTTATGGCGCCCGACGCACTCGAAAAGCTTGTCTCGGCCGCCGATAGCAATAATGCCGACTTTGCGAAGGCGAACTTTGATTTCTACTGGTCTAAGCCCGAGGAGCGCCGTTCGCTGCACGAGATGTTTAAGGCCAAGGACTGCGGTAAGCCGGTGCACCCGAGCGACACGACGCAGTTCTTTAAGCAGAAACCGTCGATTTGGTCGGCTGTGTACCGTCGCGATTTTCTTGAGCGCAACGGCATCAAGTTCTTGCCGACTCCGGGAGCATCCTTTCAGGACACGTCGTTTGCCTTTAAGGTGATTGCCTGCGCCGACAAGGCCGTTTACCTGCACGATGCCGTGCTTTCGTATCGTCAGGACAACGAGAACTCCTCGGTCAATTCTTCGGCTAAGGTCTTTTGCGTCAATACCGAGTATGCCGAGATCGAACGTTGGATCCGAGAGGATTTTGCCCGCGATCACGCAAGCGATGACGTCGCGCGCATGCTCAAGTTCAATCAGCTCATTAAGTACGACTCGTATATGTGGAACTATGTGCGCTTGGCGCCTAAGTTCTATAAGGAGTTCCTGGCTCAGATGGCCAAGGAATTTCAGGCGGCCTTGGATGCCGGGGACTTTTCGCTTGACGACCTCAAGCCGTGGAAGCGCGCGAACCTCGCTGCCATCCTCAAAGATCCTGAGGGCTGGGTTGACGAGCATCCGAGTTTTGCGACGGATGGTGCCTTGGGGCGTGCTAAGTATTACGCCTCGGTTGGAGGCCCAGGTGTGGTCGCCGCCTTCCTCATCGAATCGCTGAGGGGGTAGGTCGGCATGGGAGAGGCCTCGTGTCCTAAAGCTACCATTGTCGTCCCCGTTTACAACTCTGCGCGCTCCATTCAGCGATGCGTTGATTCGCTGTTGGCCCAGTCCGAGCGCTCGATTCAGGTTGTCTGCGTCAACGACGGGTCGACTGATGATTCGTTGAACGTGTTGCGCCAGATCGCGCAGGCTGACGATCGCGTACTGGTGATTGACCAGGAAAATGCGGGTGTCTCGTGTGCTCGAAATGCCGGTATCGATGTCGCCGAGGGCGAGACCGTCTTTTTTGTGGACGCCGACGATTACATCGATGCCCAGACGGTCGAGCGCGTGCTGCATGCCATGGAGTCTGCGGATGCCGAGGCCGCCGTTTTTGGCGGCGTCTGTGAACCTGCCGATGCTGCCCCCAAACGTGTCCAGCAGCTCATGAGCCCCAAAGCTGGCACCTTCGGCGCCCGTGATCCCCAACTGCTGTTCCATTCGAATGCGCAGCCCTATGCCTGCCGTGCGGCTTTTTCGCGCGAGCTGCTCAATCGCGAAGGCATTCGCTTCGCCCCCGGTCTGGCTTTGGGCGAGGACGTCGTCTTCCAATTTGCGGCTTATGCGCTTGCCCACAAGACCGTCGTCATGCCGGACAAGTTCTACCACTACGTGATGGAGAGCGAATCGGCGACGCACGAGTTCAACAGTGTCGAGGCTCGCGCCAAAAAGCTCGATGCCCATATGAGAATGCTCGAGGAGGTCTTGGAGGACTGGGCGGGCTACGGTCTTATGGACCTGTGTCCCGGCGAGCTGATCACCTGGTTCCTGGACCTTATCGTGTTTGATTTGGCGCGCTTGGATTCCGATGACTTCCATCGCGTGGCGGCTCGCGTCAACATGGACCTCACGACGTTTTTGGGAACGGAGTGGGCGGATATGCCTGCTAAGGGCGCCGTTCGCCGTGTTGCCCACAAGCTCGTTGCGGCGACCCCGGGCGTTTCGATGGCAGATGCCACGCTGTTCTATCTTTCGACTCGCGGTCTCAAAGCCTGCCTGGAGCGCTTTATATAATTCCAAGCGCTGCCGCCCGCCGCAACCCGGCTGCTAAAATAACCCTGTTACACGCTATTCAACAGGAGGTTCTCTTGCAGAACTCTGATACCCCTAAAGTTTCGCTGCTTGTTCCCATTTGCAATGTCGAACGCTACCTGCGCGAGTGCCTCGATTCTGCCGTGACTCAGACGCTCAAGGACATCGAGATCATCTGCATTAACGACGGGTCGACCGACAGCTCGCCGGCGATTATCCGCGAGTACATGGAGCGCGACTCCCGTGTCAAGATGATCGACAAGGCCAACAGCGGCTACGGCGACTCGATGAACCGCGGCCTGGAGATGGCGCGCGGCGAGTACGTGGGCATCCTTGAGTCCGACGACTTTATGTTTGAGGATTCGCTCCAAAAGTTGGTCGCCAAGGCCGATGCTGAGCATGCCGATGTGGTAAAGGGCGACTTTTACCTGTATTGGTCCACGCCCAGCGAGCGCCGTGAACTGTTTGGGATTATCGACGAGCATATGACGGGCGCCGCGTATCGCCCCGTCGACCGCCCGGGTATCTTTTACCGCAAACCTTCCATTTGGTCGGCTATCTATCGGCGCGAGTTCCTCAACGACAATCAGATTCGGTTCCTTCCCACGCCGGGTGCCTCGTATCAGGACGCAGGCTTTAACTTTAAGGTTTGGGCTTGTGCCGAACGTGCCGCGTATATTGCGGACCCCATTTTGTGCTATCGTCAGGATAACGAGAAGAGCTCCGTTAATTCGCCCAACAAGGTGTTTTGCGTTTGCGACGAATATGCCGAGATGCAGCGCTTTTTGGAAGAGCGCCCCGAGCTCAAGGCTCAGCTCCAGGGCATTTTAATGCGCATGAAGGTCGATACGTACCGTTGGAATGACGAGCGCCTGGTCGATGAGCTGCGTGGGCAGTTTTGGAAGAAGGCCTCTCCCGAGCTCAAGGCCGACTGGGATGCCGGTCGTTTTGACCTGTCGCTGTTCGATCCGCGTGGCGAGACCGACTTGCGCCTGATGGTCAAGTCGCCCCGCGCCTATATCGATTCGCGCTTTGACTTTAAGAAGCCGGGCAAGCTCAATACGTTTAAGCACTACTTTAAGATTGGCGGCCTGCCGCTGGTCTGGCGCGTGCTGACGTATCAGCGCACCCACGGCGACAACCCGCACCCCGATGACGTTCCGGCCGCACAGTAGGAGCGAGTGACTATGGCTACCCCCAAGATTTCCGTTGTCGTTCCCATCTATAACGTGGAGGAGTGCCTGGCCTGGTGCCTGGACTCCCTGCTTGCGCAGGACATGCCCGATTGGGAAGGCGTGCTGGTCAACGATGGCTCGCCGGACGGCTCGCGCGATATTGCGGCTGCGTATTGCGAAAAGGACGCGCGCTTTACGCTGGTCGATAAGCCAAACGGGGGCCTGTCGAGTGCGCGTAATGCCGGCATCGCTGCGTCCACGGCGCCTATCGTCGCGTTTTTGGATTCCGACGACCGGTTTACGCCCGATGCATGCCGTGTGATCGTCGATGCCTTTGAGCGCGAGCGCTGTGATGTTTTGACCTTTGGCGCGAATCCGTATCCGCTGGAGGCGGGGTATCCGTGGCTTAACTATGTACTGAGCCCGCGCGATGTGTCATTTGAGGGCTATAGCACCGACCTGCTGTTTAAGGAAGCGTCTCGCCCCTTTGCATGGCGCACCGCTTGCAAGCGTGAGTTTTTGCTGGGCAACGGGATCGTGTTCGACGAAACCGTCAAGTATGGCGAGGACCAGGTCTTCGATTTTGCCGTGTACGGTCGCTCGCGCAAGACCGCGCTTATTTCGAACAAGCTGTACGACTACCGCGTGGCGCGCAAGGGCTCGCTCATGGACACCATGCGCTATGACGACGAGACGCGCCTGCTGGAGCACGTGAAGATTTACTCTGCGGTGCTGGCTGACTGGCAGCGCGACGGTCTCGATGTCCAGCATGCCGATGACCTGGCGTACTTTCTATGCGATCTGGTGCTGTACGATGCGCTCAGGTTGCTGGGTTCGGACTGCGGCAAGGTGTTTGCTGCCGTTGCCACGGCGCTTGCCGGTTCTGCCGCGGGCAGCGATGCTGCGCTCGCACAATGCGCTCCTTCTGTTGCTGCTATGGTGCGTGCGGCGCTTACCAGCAAGGCCCCCAATGCCCGTGAGTGCAAAAAGCTCATGTTCGATTACGACGTCTTGAGGTTTGGGCGCCTGGGCGCGTGCAAGCGCATGGCCGCGAATGCCCTGGGAAAGCGAGAAGTGTAGATGAGTATCAAGCGTTTGGCACTTTGCCGCAGTCAGGGCCGTCTGTTTGTGCTGCTTCGTTTTGCCGGTCAGGATGTCGCCGCGCTTATCGAGCGGGAGGGTTCTCAAGCGTTTGCCCATGCGACGACGAGCGGTTCTTGTGTGCCGTCGCTGGTGCTCCCAGTCGATCATGGCCGTGTGCTGGCGCTTTGCCCTTCCGTTTCCGATTACGAACACGAGCTCGCCGTCTTGGTGCTTCCATTTTTGAACGGTTCTACGATTTACGTCGCATTTGCGTTCGGTGGCCAAAGGTTGGGCTCCATTTGCCTCGATAGCCGCGTGGCCAAGCTGGAATCCAAGATTAACTACAAAGCAAAGGCTGCGATGTGTGCGCTCGTTCGCGACGCACAGCGCGGCGAGTGCTGCGGTCGCTATGAGATAGATGCCGTTCGTTATTTACCGGCAGACGCCGGCGTGGTGTGGCGCTATGAGGTTACGTGGGTGGGAGACCCCCAGTGCGCACCTGAGCTCCAGGTCTTCGATACACATATGAACGCCATCGGTGCCACCGTGCATGTGTTTGAATCGCAGGTCGATGTGCCGCAGCGCAACGGTTGCCGCGTCAATAAAACGTATTTGAGCGTTGAGATGCCCCAGGATATACGTGATTTTGTCGCGATTGCGGCTGATCCCACGGGCCTAATCCAGAGCGGTTTTTGCGCCATGGATGGGCGCCTATACAACGGCATGGTCGACGACAGCTGGAACCGCATGAAGGACGCGCGTGCGGACGACGCAGCTTATCGACGTTGGTTTGAGCAGCATCGCGCAAAGCCGGGCGATCTGGCGTGCCAGCGTGTCGCTTCGGAGGCCTTTGCCTATAGGCCGCTCGTGAGCATTGTGGTGCCGTGCTATAAGACCGATCGGGTCTACCTGCGCGAGCTGCTGGACTCGGTGCTGGCCCAGAGCTATGACAACTGGGAATTGCTCCTTTTGGATGCCTCACCTGAATGGGATGCGGTGGCCGACCTTGCGGCAGGCGCCCACGACGAGCGCGTTCGTCGCATTGGGCTGCCCGGCAACGGTGGCATTGTGCTCAACACCAACGCAGGTATTGAGCAAGCGATGGGCGACTACATCGCGTTCTTGGACCACGATGACATTCTGGAGCCGGACGCGTTATTCCAGTATGTTTCCGCGCTGAATAAGGCGGCCGAGGGCGAGCGCCCCCAGGTCCTATTCTGCGACGAGGACATGTTCCAGAAAACGGGGGAGTGGGGCCAGCCGGTCTTTAAGACGCGGCTCAACGTCGACCTGCTCTATAGCCATAACTGCGTGACGCATTTCCTGATGGTGGAGAAGGCGCTTATCGATCGTATTGGCATGTCTCCGGAAGATGTTGCGGGCGCACAGGACTACGACCTGACGCTCCGCTGCCTTGCGGCGGGCGCACGTTTTGAGCATGTTGCTCACGTGTTGTATCACTGGCGCGTGCACCCCGGTTCCACCGCCGACGGTTCTGCCGATAGCAAGCCGTATGCTATTGAAGCTGGGCGCCTTGCGCTGCAGTGCCACTTTAACGCGCTGGGCATTTGCGGAACAGTCGAGGAGACCGAGACGCCGTTTGTCTATCGCATGCGCTATGCGCTGCCGGAGTCTGCGCCGCTGGTGAGCATTGTGATTCCCACCAAGGACCACGTTGAGACGCTCGATGCCTGTGTGATGTCGATCGCCCAGAAGGCCACGTATACCAATTACGAGATCGTCTTGGTGGAGAACAACAGCGAAGCCCCGGAGACGTTTGCGTATTACGAAACCCTGCCAGAGCGCGTGGCTGCAGCATCCGAAGGCAAGGGCATCGCGCGCGTTGCGTACTGGCCGGGTGAGTTCAATTACTCCCAGATCATTAACTTTGGCGTGGAGCATGCCAAGGGTGATTACCTTCTGTTGCTGAACAATGATACCGAGGTCATAAGCCCCGACTTTATCGAAGAGATGATGGGCTATCTGCAGCGTCCCGATGCGGGCGTGGTGGGCGCCAAACTCTACTTTGCCGACCATCTGGTGCAACACGCTGGCATATTGGTTGGTGTGCGTGGCGCACTTGCCCATGCCAACCAGGATTTCTCGGCAAAGCGCGAGGGCTATCTTGCCCGCGCCGTACGTCCGGGTAACTTTAGCGCCGTAACAGGTGCCTGTCAGATGGTGCGACGCGACGTATTTGAGCAGGTCGGCGGCTACAACGAGGAATTTGCCGTCGGTTTTAACGACGCTGACTTTTGCCTGCGCGTGCGGGAAGCTGGCTACCGCACCATCTTTACGCCCTATGCCGAGCTGTACCACTACGAGTTCACCTCGCGCGGCAGGGAAGAGGCCAACGAGGAGAAGCTGCGCCGTTGGAAACGCGAACAGGCACTGTTCACGCAGCGCTGGCCGGAGTTTTTCTTGACGGGTGATCCATGGTTGGGGCCTAACTTGTCTTCCGAGAGTGAGTACTTCTCGCTTTAGACAATGGTTGTTAGAAGGCCCTCAGCTTGACTTCGCCATGAGTTGGGAAGAAGGCAGCGTTTAGGCTATTTGTTAGTTTACATTACGATAGCTCGATACTTCTACGATAAGTTTGTACAGGCTTATACAACTCGATATAATCCGATATAGTTGCGATAAACTAATAAAGCTAAGATTGACCGATAATCGATTTCCTTGAGAGGCAAACAAGTGAGCGCCACAATATTCCATAACCCGTTTCGTCCCACTGCCGGCGCTGAGCCTCCGCGCATAATTGGTCGTGATGATATTGCCCTTGAGTTTACCGAGAGTTTGAATTCGGGAATTGGTGCACCTGCGAGGCTCATGCGCGTTGCCGGGCCAAGGGGTTCCGGAAAAACTGTTTTGCTCTGTGATCTTAGAGATCGTGCACGAGAGCTTGGCTGGAAGACGGCTATTGTTTCTGCTGGTCCCAACCTATTGCTGGACCTGAAGGATCAGATTGCAGAATCCTCCCTTGCGACCAATGCTTCAGTCGGCGTAAATGCCGGCTTTGTTTCCGCTAAATTCGACGTTGTGCCAAAAGAGTCGAGTCTTAGAAAGTTGCTTGGCTCGGCCGCAAAGTCTTCCAAGGGCCTGTTTATTGCAATAGATGAGGTGCAGGATGCCCCGATTGACGATATGCGCGCTATTGCTTCTGCTGTGCAGCTTCTAATAGGGGAGAAAGTCGATATTGCTCTCGCATTTGCCGGATTGCCCGCTGGTGTTATGGATCTTATTAACGGCAAGGCACTTACATTCTTGCGTCGTGCCCTCCCCGAAGATCTGGCGCCTATCAACCAGGTGGAGGTAGCGCTCTCTATGGGCGATAGCTTTATAGCGACTGGTTTGACCATAGAGGACGATCTGCTGTCGAGAGCCGCTAAGGCCACGAAGGGCTATGCCTATTTGGTGCAACTGGTCGGTTACTCCATTTGGCAGCGCGCCAACTTGCATCGTGTCAAAAGTGCCAACGTGAGCGAGCGCGATGTTATCGAAGGCATTGCGCTGGCAGAGGCTCGTTTTCACGATGTTGTTCACGAGCCCGCGATTTCTGGACTTGGACTCAACGATATCAAATATCTTTTGGCCATGTGCGAGGATAAGCAGCAGTCCAAATCATCTGAGATTGCTAAACGTATGGGTAAAAAGACCAATGAGGTCAGCTCTATTAGGGCTAAGCTGCTACAAAGAGAGGTTATTCAGGCTCCACAGAGGGGCTACGTGCAGTTTGCCGTGCCGGACCTAGATATCTATCTGCGAGAGAATGCCGCGGAGATTCTCGAGCGGTTCTAAATCAAGGCATGAATAGCCGCCGGTTAACTGCCTTTTTCGACTTGGCTCGCGTCCCCCCCCCCCCC
>CABUSE010000017.1 GCA_902494135.1 uncultured Collinsella sp.
GCGTGTGCCGACTGGATCTTTTCGTCGGCCTCGTGAAGACTACCCTGCTTGGCGGTGCGCATGTAGGCAATGGCGGCGATGGCACCCAAAACGATGCCAACGAGCGCTGCGATGATAGGCATGCTCACTCCTTTTTATGGATTCGTTACACAACAAAGCGAACCGTCCTTACGAACGGCTCGCGACATTTGAGTAATATGGGCGCAGCTTATGCGGGTCGGATACAGATAAACATATAAACAAACTCATCACAGATGAGCACATATCACAAAGCAAATGACAGTGTTTATCGTACGTTGAACCACAACAACTGTCAAATAAATGGCCCCGGCACGGCGGCTAAAACACGGTGAACGGCAGGGCCACAAAACACATACGCCTAAACCGCACATTCCTCGCGTTCGGCATCGAGACGTGCCTTAACGGCATCGGCGGCGACGTGATACGAGAAGCCCTTGCCCATCAAAAACCGAACCAGTTTTTCGAATTCGCGCGTCTCTGGAACACGCCGCTTGGCGAGCAGGGCTGACGCACGCGCCAAATCGTCTTCGACGGCAAAATAATCCTCGGGATAACCGGGAATGTCATCGAGCACGACATGACGGCGCTTGAGCTCGGTCTCGATTTTGCGCTGTCCCCAACCGCGCCGCTTGCGCTCCTCGATAAAGTACGAGCAAAAGCGGCTCTCGTCTAAAAAACGATACTCGGTGGCGCGCTCGACGGCGAAATCGATCGCAGGCTGGTGAAAGCCGTAGCGAGCCAGCTTGTCACGGACCTCACCCGTCGCATGGTCGCGGCGCGATAACATCTCGGTCACCATGGTAAGTGCACATTTACGCTCAATGAGCTGCACCGCCTCACGGAAGTTGTCCCAATCACAGGGAAGATCGGGGCGGTTTTTGACATACAGCCGCGCGACCCGCACGGGAATCCAAATGGACCGCTCAAAACCGCCCTCAAGCTCACAATCGATATGTGCGCAAGGCTTTTTGGACGCATACCCGCTCGAGAACGAGGAGGCCGCCTTCTTATCGGGAAAGACGACCGTGGCCTCGGTCACCGTATACGACATGAGCGTAACCGCTACTCGTCGTCATCATCGAGCATGGCGGAACCATCGATGGCGTAAAGCTCGTCAAACTCCTCAGGCGCAGGCTGATCGGTCAGCTCGACCTCGGACGGAGCATCGTCATCAAACTCAAGTCCACAGGCAAGGCGGACCTTATGCTCAATCTCGTCGGCACAATCGGGGTGTTCGCGCAGGAACGCCTTGGCGGCCTCGCGACCGTTGCCGAGCTTATCCTCGCCATAGGCAAACCAGGAGCCCATCTTCTTGCAAATGCCGCACTCGACAGCCATGTCCAGAATCGAGCCCTCCTTAGAGATGCCCGTACCGTACATGATGTCGAACTCAGCAGAACGGAACGGAGCTGCCACCTTGTTCTTAACGACCTTGGCGCGCACGCGGTTACCGATAACCTCGTCCTTAAGCTTAATGCTGTCGATGCGGCGAATGTCGATACGCACCGAAGAGAAGAACTTAAGGGCGCGGCCGCCCGTCGTGGTCTCGGGGTTGCCGAACATGACGCCGATCTTCTCACGCAGCTGGTTAATGAAGATGCACGTCGTGTTGGACTTGGACAGCGAGCCGGCGAGCTTGCGGAGCGCCTGGCTCATCAGGCGAGCCTGAAGACCGACCGTAGTGTCGCCGATTTCTCCCTCGATCTCGGCACGCGGGGTCAGCGCGGCGACGGAGTCGACGACGATAGCATCGATGGCGCCGGAACGCACGAGCATGTCAACAATCTCGAGCGCCTGCTCACCCGTATCGGGCTGGGAAATCAGTACCTCGTCGATATCCACGCCAATGCGCGCGGCATACGTGGGATCAAGCGCGTGCTCGGCATCGATAAATGCCACAACGCCACCCATTGCCTGGGCCTCGGCCAGGATCTCGAGCGAAAGCGTCGTCTTACCGGAGGACTCAGGACCGTAAATCTCGACGATACGGCCGCGCGGCACGCCGCCGATACCCAGCGCGGCATCGAGGGCCAGGGCGCCCGTGGGAATGGCCTCGACCTCGAGCTCGGGGCCACCGTCGCCGTACCTCATGATGGAACCCTGGCCGAATTTCTTCTCGATCTCGGCCTTGGTGGTGGCGATCATCTCATCGCGCTCTTTACCCGTCGTGCGAGCATGAACGGTACGTACGGGACCTGAATTCTTGGCCATGAATAGCCCTCCTCTTAACAACCTGCATCGATAATAAACGAACGGCTGTTCGTGGTCAACCGTTCAGGCCAATCATATGCAGGCGGTCTTTCCAAAACCCAACCAAACGCCGACCAAACACTGACCAAATGCTTGACCACAAAGGACCAAATATGAACAAGGCAGGCAAAAATACATCTACAACCAGCACAAACGCCAATGAGCCTAAGGTCCCCATCTCCACAATTAAGGGGCTCGGAGGCCCCTTAAAACACGTCTATTCCATAGAATTGAGCACAAGGGCAATGCGACCCAATGCCTCCGTGACCGCATGGGCACGAACACACGAACGGTCACCCTCATAGTGGCAGCGCACAAAGTCCACGACCGGCACGCCCCCATCGGCGGAACGATGCGCCCAGCCAATATAGAAAGTGCCCGCCGGATCGTCCTCAGTACCACCGCCGGGGCCGGCATAACCCGTTGCGCTCACTGCAATATCGCTCTGGTACAGCTCCAGCGAACCCGACGCCATCTCGCGCGCAGTCTGGTGCGACACCGCAGTGTAGCGGTCGAGCGTCTCCTGCTCAACACCCAGCACGCGATGCTTAATCTCATCGCAGTAGGTCACCGCACCGCCACGCAGCACCGCCGAGGCACCAGGGATATCGGCGATCGTCGAGGCGATCATGCCAGCTGTCAGAGATTCAGCCGTCGAAACCGTCACACCACGAAAGCTTGCACGCTCAACAATATCGCGTGCGAGCTCTTCGTTATGCGCGGCAATCTGCTCAAATGATTCCGTCATGCCTACCAGGACCTAGACGGAAAAGACTATCTTGCGGCAGTTCCAGAAGTACTGGGCGCCCGAGATAACGGTCAAGACAACGGCAACGGCATACAGGAAGCGCGACACCGAGTAGATGCCGAGCGTCAGCGCCACCGGGCCAAGGTGCAAGCCGGCCATAGCAAAAACGCACAGGTAACCGCAGATGGAAACCATCGTGGTTGCCGTCTTGTACTTGCCGAGCTTATCGGCTGCAACGACCACACCGGCCGCACTCGCGACCATGCGCAGGGCGCTCACCAGCAGCTCGCGGAACAGGATAATGAACACGGACCACACGGTCACCGCGCCAAAATCCAAGAACAGCAGCAAGGCCGAGAACACCAGCAGCTTGTCGGCGATGGGGTCCAAGAACTTGCCGAAATCGGTGATCTCGTTACGCGAGCGTGCCAGATAACCGTCGACCTTATCGGTGCACGACAGGATCACATACAGAATGAAGGCAGCGGCGGCGAGCGGGCCGTCAAAGATGCTCCAATCCGTACCGGCAACACTCGTGTGAGACAGAGCCGAGACGATCATAAACACCGGGATAAAGACGATGCGAACGCACGTCACGATGTTGGCGGGCGTCCAGACACTCGTCAGTTCCTTATTGCTCTCGTTTGCCACGACGCTCTCCTACTCCACAACATGACCGATAAGCTCATAGCAGAAGCTATCGGTAAACTCGACAGTCAGAATATCGCCCACGGACGCCTCGCTGGCGTCCAGATGCACCGCTCCATCGGAATCGGGCGCCTGGAACCAGGCATGGCCGATCAGCTCGGCGCCGTCCTCGGTCTCTTCGATACCGTCGACGATCACCTGGGCGCGCTCGCCCACATGGGCGGCGGTGGCGGCAAAACCGAGCGACTCGGCCAGGTCCATGGCCTCCTGGGCGCGCTCGAGCTTGACCTCTTCGTCGACCTGACCCTCCATCTTAGCGGCCAGGCTGCCCTCCTCCTGCGAGTAGGCAAAGACGCTCGTGTAGTCAAAGCCGACGGTGTCCATAAAGTCGATAAGGTCGCGGAACTCGTCGTCGGTCTCGGTCGGGAAGCCGACCATGGCCGTGGAACGGATCACGATGCCGGGGATACGCTCACGAAGGTCGCGGAACAGATCCTCGAGCTCCTGGCGCGAACCGGAGCGACGCATGGCCTTGAGAATGCGCGCGTCGCAGTGCTGCACGGGGATATCGATATAGGGCAGCACCTCGGGCGTATCACGAATGGTCTCAATGAGCTCGTCAGTCATGCCCTCGGGCTGCAGATAGAGCACGCGGACCCAGACGTTGTGCGGGCGCACGGCCTCGGCGACGGCACACAGCAGCTGCGCCAGATTGCGCGGCGAGCCATCGGCGACGTCCTCGTCGGCAAAGTCGGTACCCCAGATGCCCGTGTCCTGGCCGATCAGCACGATCTCGCGCACACCGCCGGCAACCAGGTCGCGCACCTCGGAGATGATGCTCTCGGCATTGCGCGAATGATAGCGGCCGCGGATATAGGGAATCATGCAGAAGCTGCAGAAACGGTTGCAGCCATCGGAAATCTTGACGTAAGCGACAGCACCCTCGACGGTACGTTTGACCTGCGGGATATAGGCTGCAATCTCACGCTCGACACCCAGCACGCCATCGATGACCGCCACGATGCCATCTTCCTCGTCGGCCTTCACAAAGGCAGCGACCTCGGGCAGCTCGTCAGGCAGGTCATCGCCATAGCGCGACGGCACGCAGCCGCACATGACGATGGGGCAAGAACGAACGCCGTCCTGAACCTCGTTGGCGAGCTCGAGCGTGGTCTCGATGCTCTCGGACGTTGCGGAGGCGAGGAACGAGCAAGTATTGACGATGGCGATGTCGGCATCCTGCGGGTCGAATGCCTCCTCGTAGCCCGCGGCGGTCAAAAGAGAACGCATGCGGTCGGTGTCAACCTCGTTCTTAGCGCACCCGAGGGTGATGTAGAGCACGGAGCCCAACGGTGTATCCATGTTGGAGAGCGGTCCTTTCGAATGATATTAGCGGTAGTTGGTGAACTGTAGCGGCTGGCCGTAGTCCTGGTCGCGCAGGAACTGGATTACGGTCTGCAACGCATCCTTCGAAGCAGAGGAAACACGCAGCTTGTCGGCCTCGATGGTCACCTTGACCTTGAGCTTTTGGTCCTTGATGTCCTTGTTGATCTTCTTGGCGGTCGCCTGGTCGATACCCTCGACGATATGGCCGAGCACGCGCACGGTGCCGCCCGATGCCGCCTGAGGAGCATCCCACGAGACAGCCTTGAGGTCAATGCCGCGCTTGATGAGCTTGGAACTCAGCACGTCGATAATCTGCTTAGAGACAAAGTCAGCCGGGGCGCTGATCGTAAAGAGCTTGTCGCCCTTCGAAAGCTCGATCGTGGCGCCGGAATCCTTAAGGTCATAGCGCTGGGAAATCTCGCGCGTGGTCTGCTGGAAGGCGTTGTCGACCTCTTGCATGTTGACCTCGGACACGACGTCGAAGCTGGAATCTTTAGCCATGATGTTTCCTTTCGCGTACGAGCGGCCTAGTAGCTATCGTACGAATTGTCGGTAGAATCGGTGGGTGTCTGACCGTCAGCTGCGGTATCGGCGCCATCCGTGGACTGGGCATCGGTACCGTCGGTGGTATCGGTACCATCGGTGGTGTCGGTACCATCAGAACTTTCACCATTCTCGGAATCGGTCGTCTCCTTCTTGGGAACGGTGATCGTCACACGCGCCACGCCCGAGGTCTTGGTATCGTAACGGACCTTTTCACCGTTCTTGGTAACGGTGACATCGGAAGGCTTGGACGTGGTGATCTCGATCGAGGACTCGGGCGTGTACTCCTGCTCAAAGGGGCCAGTCGCTTGGGCGCCATAGACCGACTTGCCGTCGACCTTGACCTCAATCCACGCGGTCTTTCCCTTGGCAACGGAAACCTTGACCTTCGTTACCTCGTTCTCTTCCTTTTTAGCCGTCGTCTTGGTGGTGTCCGAATCGGTCGACTCATCCATCGCCTCATCGGTGTCTTCGTCCTCGTCGACCGTTTCGGTCTTCTTGGAAGACTTCTTACTCGTTGTCTTGGTGGCAACGGGCGTCTCGGGCGTCGACTCGGGCGCCGAGGAGCCGCAGCCACGCAGGAGCACCACGATGAGCACAATCAGCAGCAACGCCACGGCACCGATGCCGGCGTAAACGATACGCGGATCGAGCCCATTGTTTTGAGGAGTACGGGATCCGCCGCGTCCACGACTGGAACTACTGCGGCCGCCTCCCTGAGGCATACGACCGCGATTGCCATCAGAACGGCCGCGATAGCCACCCTGGCCCTGAAGGCTGCGCTGACCCGAGCGGGGCGCAAGTTCACCGCGCCCTTGATAGCCACGCTGGCCCGAACGCGGAGCCAAGGAGCGCTGGCCATACGGCTGTGATTGAGAGCGAAGACGCGGCGTCACCTGCGTGGTATCGGCATCCGCATAGCCACCGCGAGAGCGTCCCGTAGAGGGACCACGGTAACCGCGATCGGAATAACCGCCGTCGCCGTAGCCGGCACGAGGGTCACGCGCCACGCCGCGAGCAGCGGGAAGCGCACGGTCCTCGGGCATCGGCGTACTGCGGAACCGGTCACGCTGTGAGCGAATCTCCTCGCCCGAACCCGTCTCGGTAATATAACCGGCCTGCTGAGGAAGCTGTCCATAGCGGGTCGAACGACCGCCCTGAACCATCAGGAAGCGCCCGTTATCGACCGAGGAACGCGAATTGACGTAGCCGGCGGCGTCCTGAAAACGACCGCCCTGCTGCGACGTCTCGCGTTCGTATGCCATCAGGTCGTCAAAGTAGGCATTGACGACCTCGCGCGGATTGAGGCCCAAAAAGCGAGCATAGCTCGAAATCATGCCCTGCGCATAGCCGCGCGGCGGCATCGAAGCAAAGTTACCGGTCTCGAAAAACTCGATGATCTGCGGCCTGATTTTGATGGTGTTGGCGACTTGCTGAATGGAAAGGCCCATTCGGCGACGCTGCTCAAGCAGCATGTCACCAAAGCGTGCAGCCATCAGAATCCTCCAAACTCACGATCTTCACGTGCCATCTCGGCGTCGACAGACTCCAGCGCGGCAAGCCCCTCCTCGTCCAACAGGACCTCGCGCGGCTTGGAACCGTCGGGCGGGCCGACGACACCCTTTTCTTCCAGCATATCCATAATACGCCCGGCACGCGCATAGCCAACCTTCAGACGACGTTGCAGGCCAGATGTGGAGCCAAGCTGCGATTCCACCACAATATGGGCGGCTTCCCAAATGAGCGGATCATCGTCTTGCGGCTCGGCGACTCCGGTACGGACAATGCCGCCGCCACCCGCCATGGACATGGAAGCGGGCGCCACGGCAGACAGGATCTCCTCGTGGTAGTCGGGCTCGCTCTGCGACTTGACGAACTCGACGATCTCGTTGATTTCATCATCCGAGACAAAGCAGCCCTGGATACGGCGGGGCTTGCCCCAGTCGACCTTAGAGAACAGCATGTCGCCCAAACCGGTGAGCTTTTCGGCACCCATCTGGTCGATGATGACGCGCGAGTCGATGCCCGTGGCGACGTTAAAGGCGATGCGGTTGGTGATGTTGGCCTTGATGAGGCCCGTCACCACGTTGGAGCTCGGGCGCTGCGTGGCCACGATAAGGTGGATACCGGCGGCACGGCCCAGCTGAGCAATACGCACGATCGAGGCCTCGACATCCTTACCGGCGACCATCATCAGGTCCGAGAGCTCGTCGATGATGATGACCAGGTAGGGCATCTTTTGCGGCGGGTTATCGTAATGCTCAAACTCGCCGGCGGCCTGCTTTTCGTTGTAGGTCGAGATCTTACGCACGTTGAGACGCTCGAAGACCTTCAGGCGACGCTCCATCTCGGACACGGCCCATTGCAGAGCGCTCGCGGCCTGCTTGGGCTCGGTCACTACAGGCACGTAAAGATGCGGCAGACCGTTATAGCCCGCAAGCTCGACGCGCTTGGGGTCGACCATGATCAGGCGAACGTCCTCGGGAAGGGCGCGCATGAGCAAGGTCGTGATGATGGAGTTGATCATGACCGACTTACCGGAACCCGTGGTACCGGCGATCAGCAGGTGGGGCATCTTGGCAAGGTCGGCGACGACCGGCGTACCCTCGGCATCTCGACCGATGGCGAGCTCGAGCGGACCGCCCTTCACATAGGGAAGCACGTCGCCCAGGTTGACGTTCTGGCGCTTGCGGTTGGGAATCTCGATGCCCACGAGCGAGGTGCCAGGGATCGGGGCAAAGATACGCACCGACTGAGCGGCGAGCGAAAGCGCGATATCGTCCTCGAGGCTCGAAATCTTGCTCACGCGCTCGCCCTCACCGGGCTGCAGCTTAAAGGTCGTCACCGTGGGGCCGGCGATCCAGCCGACCACGCGGGCACTGCGGCCAAACTCAAGCAACGTGGACTGAAGCGACTCGGCAGTCTGCTCAAGCTCCTTGTCCGAAGACGCGGCGGAAGCCGACTGCGGGTTGGCATGCAGGATCTCGAGCGGCGGAAGCTTGAGGCCGACCTCTTCTTCGCCCTCGTTATCCGCGGCGCCGCCGTCCGCTCCCCCATCGCTAGCCGCAGCCGATTCAACAGCGCTCGCGACAGCCGTATCGGCAACCTTGGGATGCTTCAAGAAGTCGGGAATCTGCGGAGCTGCCGAGACAGGATTCACGGCAAACGGCGGCTCGGACTCGTCAATCTTATCGGGGTCGTCTTCCATCGAAAGCTGGCCGGTTACCTGGTCGCGCTTGGCATGGCGACGCTGCAGCAAAGTTGTCTTTGCAGTCTCAATCGGTGCCTCGTCGTCCTCGTCATCGCCCTCAGTGAGCTCAATCTCGCTATCGGACCAAGACGGGTCGGGCTCGCTTGTATTCAACTTGGGTGTGGCCTTGCCCTTCTTGACATGACGGCGCGGCAGCAGCGTCGTCTTAGCGCGCTCAGCCTCAACCGACTCGGATACGTCGACAAACGGATCCTCGTCCTCGTCGTCATCGTCCAAAACCGGGTCCACATCGTTGCCCATAACCGTGGTCACGGCAGCATCGGAGCCCTTTTGACGAAGAATGGTCAGGTGCGGACGGGCAACGCCGGGCACCGACAGGGCTTCGTCGTCACCCCACGGGCTGGCGTTAACATCGGCACGACGGCGCTCGGCAAAATCGGCCGCGCGGTCGCGAGCAGAGCGCAGCACGCCACCCACCGAAAAGCCGATGATGACAAAACCAACGACGGCCAGACCCAACAGGACTACCATCGCGATAGGCTTACCCAGGGCATTCTGCAGCGCACTCGCAATAAACGCACCGATGTAGCCACCCGAGGCGGACAGATTTTGCGGCGTAAACATAAGGTCACACGAGTCGCTCGTACCCGGCACCATCAGCGAAAGAATGGAGACGACGGCGATAAAGACCACGGCTCCGCCCGCGACCGAGCGAATGTTGAGCGGCGAGTCCTCACCTAAAAAGAGCGTGGCGGCAAACAGCAAAATGACGATCGGCAGCACGTAGGCGCCCAGACCAAAGCCCAGGTGGTAGAAACCGGCAACCGCAGCCGTAACGGGTGCTGTTGCCGGAGAAATCACGGCAATGAAGGACGCAATCGCCAAAACGGCGATGACCACGCCGGCAATATCGCGGTTGGCCGAGGGCTCGACCAGGGGCTCAAAATCGTCGAAGTCCGCCTCGTGGCCCTTATTGGCACGCAGATGGGAACCGGCACCCTTAGCAGATGCCGGTTGGTTGTTGGCTTTATTGCCTTTGGCGTTTTGTGCAGATCCGCGCGCCAAACTAAACCTCCATGACGACCGGGATGATCATCGGACGGGTGCGCGTACGGCTCCAAATGAAGTTGGAGAGCGAATCGCGCACGGCCTTGCGAATGGCATCGGAACCGCTGCTCGTAAAGCTGAACTTACCCTTCTCGATCGTCTTCATAATGGACGCGGAGGCATCCTCGGAAAACTGGTCGTCGATGGCAAACGAGACGCCGCGGCCCGAGAACTCGATGGCCTCGATCTTCTTGTGCTTGAGCGAGACAATGGCAACAGCGGTAACCATACCGTCGTTGGCGAGCTTCTGGCGATCGCGCAAGACGATGGGGTCGGTATCGCCGATACGCAGGCCGTCGACGTAGACGACGCCGGACTCGACAGGCGTACCGCGCTTGACGATACCGCCGCGCATCTCGAGCGTGTCGCCGTTATCGAGGATAAAGATATGATCGTCCTTGATGCCCATCTTGCGGGCAAGCTGGGCATGGGCGCGCAGATGCACGGCCTCACCGTGAACCGGCATAAAGTAAGTGGGCTTGGCCATAGCCATCAGGAGCTTGAGCTCCTCCTGGCTACCGTGGCCCGAGACGTGGACAAGAGCGCGGTTCTTATCCCACACGTCGCAGCCGAGCTTGGCCAGGCTGTTGACGACCTGCTGGACGGCTTTCTCGTTGCCGGGAACGGGAGTTGCCGAGAGGATGACGGTATCGCCCTCGTGGATAGAGAGCGTCTTGTGCTCGCCATTGGCCATGCGGGACAGGGCCGACAGCGGCTCGCCCTGCGAACCGGTGCACATGACGACGATCTTGTCGTCGGGCAGGTTATCGATATCGAAGGCATCGATGATATCGGCATCGTCGATGTTGAGGTAGCCCAGCTCGCGCGCGACGCGGGTGTTGGTGAGCATGGAACGACCGGTCACAACGACCTTACGGCCGCACTTGCGGGCGGCATCGCAGATCTGCTGCAAACGATGGATATGGCTCGAGAACGACGCGACGAACACGCGACCCGGGGCGTTCTTGATGGCATGCAGCAGGTTGGGACCAACCTCGGCCTCGGACTTGGTAAAGCCGGGAACCGTGGCATTGGTGGAGTCGGACAGCAACAGGTCGATGCCCTGCTTGGCAAAGCGGCTGATAGCGGCATAGTCGGGCGTGACGCCGTCGATGGGCGTCTGGTCGAGCTTAAAGTCGCCGGTGTGCATAACGGTGCCCTGATTGGTGCGAATGAACACGCCCAGAGCGCCGGGGATGGAATGCGTCATCGAGAAGAAGTCGAGCGAGATGCCGCCGAGGTTGACATGGCTGCCGCCCTTGACCTCGCGGAACTTGGGTGCGCGGATGCGGAACTCAGAAAGCTTGCCCTCGATAAAGCCAAGCGTCAGCTTGCTCGAGAAGATGGGCACCTTATTGTTGAGGTCCTGCAGCAGATACGGAAGCGAACCGGTGTGGTCCTCGTGGCCGTGGGTGACGACGATACCGCGGAGCTTCTCCTCGTTCTCCAGAACATAGGTGTAGTCGGGAAGCACTAGGTCGATACCGGGCTGGGAGTCATCCGGGAACATGAGACCGGCGTCGACGAGCACCATGTCGTCGCCGCACTCGAAGACCGTCATGTTCTTGCCGATGCCATCAAGGCCGCCGAGCGGAATGATCTTCAAGGGAGATGATTTTTTAGCTGCCATAGGTTAGTGTGGTTTCCTTTCTTCGAAACGGGTCTGGAACAACCGACGGGGCGCTTCTGGCAAACCGACCGCCGGGAACGTACAACAATGCATCGCAGAGTCGATGCAATAACCACAGTATGATACCCATTTGCCCACCAACAGACCACCCATGCATCAAAGCCCCATCTGAACTGGTCCATCCCGCCGGTCTGGGGCCATCGGGGGCCGGGGCGGGTTAAGTTTGCTGCTCTACAGTCCTGCTCACGACGGAGGCCACATTAAGTGGCCTCCTGTTCGTGCGGAACTCGCGATAAACTTAGCCCGTGCCGGGGCCGCTGAGCCCTGACCTGCCAATATGAGATAGGTTTATTTTAGTAGGTTTTATCAGGGGAAATACTGCTGTGTCTATCTACTGATCTGAAATCTGACTACTGAATAGACAGTCTAACAAAATAGCGAGCGGCACTAACCAGCCCTTTTGCTTGCGCCCGGGAGGGACGCATATGAAGTTTATCGCGAGTTCCGCACGCAAAGGAAAGCACTTAATGTGCTTTCCGTCTTGCGCAGGACTGTAGAGCAGGAAACTTCATATGCGGCCCTCCCGGGCGCAAGCAAAAGGGCGGCCCCTGTCCGGAGTCGCCCTTGTTGAGCTGCTTATGTTTAGCTGTTACTCAGCGTCGTGGTGGCGGCGGGGCTTGCGGCCTCCGTTGTCGCCGGGACGGCGCGGACGATCGCTGCGCTCGGAGCGCTCGCGACGCGGACGCTCACGGCGCTGGAAGTGCTCGCCGTCGCCCTCGGAGGCACCCTCGGCACGAGCCGGTGCCTCGGGCTTGTCCAGACGATCGAGCGAGATCTTGCCACGATCGTCGACCTCGATGACGACGACCTTGACCTCGTCGCCCACATTGAGAACGTCCTCGACCTTCTCCACGCGGCCCTTGGCGACGCGGGAGATGTGCAGCAGGCCGTCCTTACCGGGCAGCAGGTTGACGAAGGCGCCGAAGGGCTGGATGGAGACCACGCGACCGGTGTACTCCT
Organism: uncultured Collinsella sp.; assembly: GCA_902494135.1. Lineage (GTDB taxonomy): Bacteria > Actinomycetota > Coriobacteriia > Coriobacteriales > Coriobacteriaceae > Collinsella. Next base: position 12,565 of record CABUSE010000017.1, read on the forward strand.
CGCCCGGCTCGGGAACCTTGATGATGAGCTTGATGCGCTCGACAGCCTGGTCGACAGACTCGCCGGTGCCACCGACAAAGACGGTGCCGTCCTCCTGGATGTCAACCGAAGCGCCAGTCTCGTCCTGGATGCCGCGGATGACCTTGCCGCCAGAACCGATGACGTCGCGGATCTTGTCGGTCGGAACCTGGATGGAGACGATGCGCGGAGCGGTGCTGCGCGTAGTGTGGCGCGGCTCGGGGATCACATCGAGCATCTTCTGCAGGATGAAGGCGCGACCCTCCTTGGCCTGCTGCAGGGCGCGGGCCAGGATGTCGAAGGTGAGGCCAGTGGCCTTGTTGTCCATCTGCAGAGCAGTGATGCCCTCGGTGGTGCCGGTGACCTTAAAGTCCATGTCGCCCAGGAAGTCCTCGAGACCCTGGATGTCGGACAGGACCACGGTCTTGCCCTCCTCCTGAATCAGGCCCATAGCGATACCGGAGACCGGGCGCTTAATGGGCACGCCGCCGTCCATAAGGGCGAGCGTGGAACCGCAGGTCGAAGCCATCGAAGAGGAACCGTTGGACTCCATGACCTCGGAGACGACGCGGATGGCGTAGGGGAACTCGTTCTCGTCGGGAAGCACCGGAAGCAGAGCGCGCTCTGCCAGGTTGCCGTGACCGATCTCGCGGCGCTTGGGGCTGCCCATGCGGCCGGTCTCACCGGTGCAGAACGGCGGGAAGTTGTAGTGGTGCATGTAGCGCTTGCCCTCGGTGGGCTCGATGGTGTCCAGACGCTGGCCCTCGTTGAGCATGCCGAGCGACAGGACGGAGAGCACCTGGGTCTGACCGCGCTGGAACAGGCCGGAGCCATGAACGAGCGGCAGGTAGTTGTCCTTCACCATGATGGGGCGAATCTCGTCGGCGGCACGGCCGTCGACGCGCTCGCCGGTCTCGACGACCATGGTGCGCATGGCCTTCTTCTCGAGCTTCTTGAGCGCCACGGGGATCTCGCGCTCCCAAGCGGCCTGCTCCTCCTCGGTGAACTCGGCGCGGATGGACTCCTTCAGAGCCTCGACCTTACCGATACGGGAGAGCTTGTCGGCATCGCGAAGGGCAGCTGCCATCTCGTCGTAGTGGGCGAAGATGCGCTCCTGGACCTCCTCGACGGGCTGGTCGAGCGGGTACTCCTTCTTGACGATGGGGCCGTTGACCTGCTCCCACTCGGCGACGAACTCGTCCTGAGCCTGGCAGAAAGCAGCAAGGGCCTCCTGGCCAAACTTCATGGCGGCGAGCATGTCGTCCTCGGAGATCTCCTCGGCGCCGGCCTCGACCATCGAGATGAAGTCGGCGGATCCGCCCAGCTCCAGGTCCAGATCGGAGTTCTCGCGCTCCTCGTAGGTGGGGTTGACGATAAACTCGCCGGTCTCCACGTTACGGCCGATGCGCACGCAGGCAAGCGGGCCCTCGAAGGGCACACCGCCGAGCGTCATGGCCAGGGAAGCACCCATGACGTTGATGACGTCAAAGGGGTTGACCTGGTCGGCGACAAGCGAGGTAGCGACGATGTGCACCTCGTTGCGGAAGCCGTCCGGGAAGCTCGGGCGAATCGGACGGTCGATCATGCGCGCGGTGAGCGTGGCCTTCTCGCTGGGACGGCCCTCACGCTTGAGGTAGCCACCCGGGATGCGGCCGGCGGCGTACATCTTCTCGTTGAAGTCGACGGTCAGCGGGAAGAAGTCGTAGTTCTTACGCTCCTTGGAGACGACCACGGTGTCGAGCATCGTGGTGTCGCCCTGCTTGACCAGGCAGGCGCCGGTGGCCTGCTTGGCAAGCTCGCCCGACTCAAAGGTGTAGGTCTTGCCGTACAGCTCAAAGGTCTTGGATACGAGTGTCATTGTTCTCCTTTACCCCACAGACCCCTTGTCTGCGGGCTTCTCATGTGACGCGGGCCCCCTGCCCCCGCCACGCTTCAGAGCGTGATTGTTCGCGCCCTTACACAAAAAGAGCGCCCCGCTGCGCAGGACGCTCTTAGCATGTACAAATCCTACTGGATGTTGTCGCGGATGCCCAGAGCCTTGATGAGCTCACGGTACTCGACGATGTCGTTCTTCTTGATGTAGGAGAGAAGACGACGACGACGGCCGACGAGCATGAGCAGGCCACGACGGGTGTGGAAGTCCTTCTGGTGGGACTTCATGTGCTCGGTCAGCTCCTTGATGCGCTCGGACAGGATGGCGACCTGAACCTTGGGGTTGCCGGTGTCGACCGGGGTGTTACCGAACTGGGCAGTCAGCTCAGCCTTGCGCTCTTTGGAAACAGTCATTGTTTCACCTTTCGTTTAACGTCGCCCACGGGCGACTCGATTCGCCTCGGACTGGGAAGCCGCCGGTGGAGCGAGCAACCAAGGTCGAGGTACCAACAGGCCGATATGTTACCACAAGCAGCCCGCCCCTGCGCATCATCACCGACCCAACATGAATTCCATCGCACGGAGGCGCTGATCGGTGTGCGTCGCAGCCCAAACATGCGAAAGCCCGAGCAAGAATGCCGCCGTATGCGGGTCGATTCGCTCGGCCATGAGCGCATCGAAGGTCATGGACATGAGGGCGCGCAGCCATGCGACCTCACCAGTCGATACCAGCTCGGCACCCGGAACGCTCGACGCGCACGATCCGCACATGAGCCCGCCCGCCTGGGGCGAAAAATACGACAGCATGGGGTCTCCGCACAGCACGCAGGCCGAAAAATCTGGTCGATAGCCAACGTGCGACAGCAGCTTAAAGACATATGCCGCCACAAGTAAATCCATATGCGCCGCGTCGAGCCCGCTGCCGACCAGGGTAAGCGCCCGTTGCGTAATAGCAAAGGTAAACGGGTCCTCAGCGTCCTCGAACGAGCACACGCGCGCGACCTCGGCGATCGCGCTTGCGGCGCATGTCGTCTCGTAATCGGGCGCAGCGCCGAGCGGCGCCTCCATAAGCTCGGCCTGGGAAACCACGTCGAGCGACCGTCCGTGCGCAAGCAGCATATCAACGGTACGGAACAGCTCGCAGCGCGCAGCCAGGCGCCCACCGGGTTTGCGGGCGCCCTTTGCCACGGCACGCACCTGCCGACCCCGCTCATCAAGCATCGTCAGGATCAGGTCCGTCTCTTTGAGCTTCGTCTTATCGAGGACGAGTACCTTCGTGCGATATGTCCGGGAGCCTGCCATGCGCGCCGCGCGTCCTTAGTCCTCAGCGTTGTAGCCAAAGCGGCGAATCTGGGCCTCGTCGTCACGCCAACCGGCCTTGATCTTCACATCCAGCTCCAAAAAGACCTGCGTGCCAAAGATGCGCTCAAGATCGCGGCGGGCGTCGATACCGATATGCTTGATCATCTCGCCGCCCTTGCCGATGATGATGCCCTTTTGGCCCTCGCGCTCGACGTAAATGGTGGCGTGCACGCGCAGCACCTTCTTGGTCTGCTCGAGCGCATCGCA
>CABUSE010000018.1 GCA_902494135.1 uncultured Collinsella sp.
CCTATTAGCTCAGGGGATTAGAGCGTCTGCCTCCGGAGCAGAAGGCCGTTGGTTCGAATCCAACATGGGGCACCATCGAACGTAAGACCGTCCGAACCTCGCATGGTCCGGGCGGTTTTTCTTATACCGACGCGACGTGATGGGACGTGGTATGGAAGCAACGGATATCGAGCGCGGACTCTCGACCGCCGAGGTCGAGGAGCGCATCGCCGCCGGTAAGATCAACCGCAACATGGAGCTCAAGACCAAGTCGGTCAAAGAGCTCATCATCGAGAACCTCTGCACGCTGTTCAATTTGATCAACGTGATCTTGGCGTTCCTGGTCATTTTGACCGGTTCGTTTAAGAATCTGACGTTCCTGTTCGTGGTGTTCCTCAATACCGCTATTGGCGTCATTCAGTCCATGCGTTCCAAGAAGATGGTCGATAAGCTCACACTTCTGACCTCCAAGAAGGCCATCGCGGTGCGCGACGGTGCCGAGGTGGAGCTCGACTTGGACCAGATCGTGCTCGACGACATCATCCGCCTGGGGCGCGGCGACCAGATTCCCGCTGACGCCGTGGTGGTTTCGGGCGAGGCGCTCGTGAACGAGAGCCTGCTGACGGGCGAGAGCGACCTTATTAAGAAGCAGCCCGGTTCCGAGCTCATGAGCGGCAGCTTTATCGACTCGGGCCTGCTGCGCGCTCGCGTGATCCATGTCGGCGCCGACAACTACGTGGCCAAAATTAATAACGAGGCCAAGTACGTCAAAAAGGTCAATTCCGAGATCATGAACGCGCTTAATGCCATCGTGCGCTTTGCGAGCATCATCATGATCCCGCTCGGTTTGGCGTTGTTTGCCTCGAGTGTGAGCGAGCTGTGGGATGCCGCGGGAACCCCGGGCGATAGCGCGCTTTCGTGGTGCTTCTCCGAGCTGTTGGCTGGTCATGTGCCTTCGTCGGCACTGCTGTCCACGGTGGGCGCCCTGCTGGGCATGATTCCGCAGGGCCTGGTGCTGCTGACTTCGTCGGTGCTCGCGATTGCCACGGTGCGTCTGGCGCGTCGCAAGGTGCTGGCACAGCAGCTCTACTGCATCGAGACGCTCGCGCGCGTCGACGTGCTGTGCCTGGACAAGACGGGCACCATTACCTCGGGTCGTATGGAGGTCGAGGGCACGTATCCGCTGCCGGTTGAGGGCGTGAGCCTAGGCGCCAGCTCGGACGAGGCGGCTGTTCCCGTCGATACCACGGTGCTCGATTTCGCGCTGGCTAACGTGGCACGTGCGACTTCGGCCGATGCCAACGAGACCTGCCAGGCGCTGCTCAACTATTACGCCGATCGCCCGGTCGAGGTGTCTGAGCCGCTGTCGGTCATTCCATTCTCGTCGTCTAAAAAATGGAGCGGCGCTTCTTTTGCGCAGGGCTCCTATGTGATGGGCGCCGCGCAGTTTGTGCTTTCCGAGCGTGTGTTTTCGCAGGTCGAGAACCGTGTCGCCGAGCTTGCCGATACCTGCCGCGTGCTCGTGGTGGCGCGCGTGGACGGCTTTACGCCCGATGGGGATATGGTGGGCGAGGCCGAGCCCGTTGGCTTTGTGACCATCCGCGACGAGATTCGTACCTCGGCGGCCGAGACCATCGGCTACTTTAACGAGCAGGGCGTGATCCTCAACGTGATCAGTGGCGACGACCCGCGTACGGTGTCGTCGATCGCGCGCGTGGTGGGCGTGCCGGGGGCGGACGCTTATGTGGACGCCACGACGCTCGATACACCGGCCAAGCTTGATGCCGCAGTGGACCGCTACCATGTCTTTGGTCGTGTGACCCCGCAGCAGAAGCGCGAGCTCGTGCAGGCGCTCAAGCGCCGCGAGCACACCGTGGCCATGACGGGCGACGGCGTCAACGACGTGCTGGCGCTCAAGGAGGCCGACTGCTCCGTGGCCATGGCGGCCGGCTCCGATGCCGCGCGCAACGTGGCCGAGATCGTACTCGTCGACAACGACTTTGCCTCGATGCCCGCCGTGGTGGCCGAGGGCCGTCGCTCCATCAACAACCTGCAGCGCTCGGCCTCGCTATTCCTGACCAAGACGCTGTTCTCGATGGGCCTGGCGGCGCTGTGTATCGCGCTGCCGCCGTACCCCTTCGAGCCCATCCAGATGACGCTCATCAACTTCTTCTGCATCGGCGCGCCGGGCTTTGTGTTGGGCCTGGAGCCCAACAATGCTCGCGTGAAGGGTGCGTTTTTGAGCAACGTACTCAAGCGTGCATTGCCGGCGTCGATTGCAGTCATTTTGGCTGCGGCGCTCGATATCTTTGTGGCGCGCGTGTTTGGCTTTAGCCAGCTCACGCTGTCTACGATGTGTCTGCTTACGTCGTGCGCGGCGAGCGTCAGCCTGATCTGGCGCATCTCGCAGCCTCTCACGCCCTTACGTGTTGTGCTCTTTGTGTTTGTAGTCGCCGGCATCCTGGTGGGCGTTATCGGATTCCCGGAGCTGCTGTCCATTGCCAACCTGTCGATGGGCCAGATGGTTATCTTGGCTGTTATCGTGGTCTTTACCTGCTCGGTGTTCTTTAAGCTCGCCACGATGATGGATTCGCTCAAGCCGCGTCGTCGTCATGCCGCAACTGGTTTTGGCCGTGGTGTGCGCGTCCACCTGGGTCGCGGTGGCGGCAAGGTGAGCTCGACGGGTTCGACAGCCGAGCGTTTTGCCAAGCGCGTCGCCGCCGACATGGCGCAGCGCCGCGAAGACCGCACCGCTCGCGAGGCCGAGTCCCGTGCACTCGAGGGCGTGGCCCAGGCCCAGCCCAAGAAAAAGAAGAGTACCGGAGCCAAGCGCTCTCGCGTGACCAAGTCCGCCCAAGGCATCAAAGTCTCGATGCCAAGCAAAAAGAAGAAGTAACTACGCGCCCTGGCGATGTTGAATTGGTGCCTTGCTCCTATGGGGCCGTGGCGATGTTATGCTCTAACCTCGATTATTTGAATTGCTTCGAAAAGAGGATGCCGTGATCTGCCCGCATTGCCTTAAGACTATCGAGGACGGCGCCTCGTTCTGCCCCTACTGCAACGCCTATGTGGGTCCGGGCGATGGTCCCGAGCACACCGAGTTCGTGTTCTGCGAGGGCTGCGGTGCCCGTCTTTCTCCGCATGATCGTACGTGTCCCAAATGCGGACGCCCCGCTCCGGGTATCCTCTCCGAGGACGCGGCCGCATCCGACCTGGCAGCGGGCCGCACGGCGGGCTTTCCGCGCCTAACGCAAGAGCAGATCGATACCGAGGTGCCTCATGCGCCCGCCTCGGCTGCCGTGGTTCTTTCGGACGCTGCCGATCCCAACGAGACCTGCGTGCTGCCGGCTTTCGATAAGGATTTCGGTATCCCCAAGGTCGATATTCCCACGCCCGTTTCCCTGCATGACGAAGCCCAAAAACCCAAGCGCAAGGTGCATCCCGACGAGGACGCCTATCACAAGCACAAGCGTCATATCCCCAAGCCGCTCATTATCATCGCGGTCCTTGCCTTTGTGTGCGGTGGTGCCTATTGGTTCGTGACGACCGATCCCATGGGTGTTATGCCCGGCTTCTATGACCAGTTTGGCCAGGCCGCGCAGACGACCTTCCCTACGCGCCAAAAGGGTGAGGCGACTGAGGACGATACCAAGCAGGACGATTCTGCCGAGGTGGTCCAGGAAGAAACCGTGCTGACCGATGATCAGCTCTATACCAGGCTCGACGGTCTGTATCAGGCCATCGTGTCCTACGGTGACGAGGACCAGATCGGCGAGGTCATCGATTCTTTTAACAACGGCTATCTTCGAACGCCGCTGTCCACCCGTCAGGAGCTGTCGCAGAGTGCTTACGCCCTGCGCGACCAGATCAAAAAGACGCAAGATGAGCTCAACAACCTTAAGTACCAAGACGATACGGTCTATGCGGATGACATCGCCCACTTAAAGCAGCTTGCCGAGTGGATGTACGAGCGTGTCGACGTGATCTGTCAGAGCTGGGATATCTCGCTGGCCATTCCCGATGGTGAGTCGATGAGTTCCCACCAAAGCGATATCCTGGCGCCCATCGCACAGGGCGGCAACAGCGCGCTGAATCAGTACGACGCCAACGTGGGCTCCTGGAAGCCGCAGCAGCGTTCCTAAAATTAGTTCGCCATAGTCGGCATAACCTACGTGCGCAATTGATGTAAGCCTGTGCTTATTGCTACAATTCGTACAAATATGCTTTAAACGCACGAGGAAGGAACCACATGTTTGGTTTTAAGAAAGAGCTCTACACGCCCGAGTATCAGCTTGCCGGCGACGAGTGCGCCGTAATCGAGACGTCGAAGGGTACCATCAAGGTCAGGTTTGACGGCGAGGGCGCTCCCATTCATGTCGCGAACTTCTGCGAGCTTTCCACGATGGGTTTCTACGATGGCCTTAAGTTCCATCGCTATGTTCCCGGCTTCGTCATTCAGGGCGGCGACCCCAATACCCGCGATATGTCCGGCGCCGACGTCGCTGCCGGTCTTGAGGGCCCCGACGGCATGCCCGGTACCGGTGGCCCCGGCTACTGCATCAAGGGCGAGTTTGCCACCAATCCGCGCAACAGCCATGTCGATGGCGCCCTTGCCATGGCACGCTCCATGGACCCCGATTCCGCGGGTTCGCAGTTCTACTTCTGCCTGGGCGCCCAGCATAACCTCGATTCCGGTTACACCGTCTTTGGTACCACGGTCGAGGGTCTCGATGTGATTTCGCAGCTGCGTGCCGGCGACGAGATCGTCCATGTCGAGATCGTTCACGAGTAAAGGGGATTTCCTTGAATAGCCAGCTGATCCAACAGGGCCGCGCCGCTTACCGCGCGGGTGATTTTTCCGCTGCAGCCCAGATGCTTGGGGCGGCAAAGACTCCCGATGAGATTATGGGCGAGGCCGATCACCTTCGTGGTAACGCCTTGATGCACGTGGGCATGTATGCCGAGGCCGCCGAGGCCTACGCCGCCGCCCTCAACGACGGCACCTATGGCAAGCGCGGCGCGCTGCTCACCAACCGCGGCAAGGCGCTCGCCGCCGTGGGCGACTACACGACGGCCGCTCAGGCGTTCTCTGCTGCTACGCAGGACGCTTCTTATGTCACGCCGTTCAAGGCCTATCTGGGCCTGGGTAACGCGCTGTTCCAGTCGGGCGACTATGCCAACGCGGGTACTGCCTTCCGTCAGGCTGCCATCGATGGCGCCAATCCGGCTCCTGCCGCCGCGCTCGGCGAGCTCGGTCGTTGCTTCATCAAGCTCGGCCGTCCGGCGGATGCCGTGGAGACCTACCGCACGGCTATCGACTTTGCCGGCCCCCGCGACGACACGCGTGCGCTCAACGCCGGCATGGGTCAGGCGCTTTCTGCCGCCGGCCGTCCCTCCGACGCACTCGACGCCTTTAACGCCGCTACTGCCGATGGCATCTACCAGCTCACCTCCGAGCAGGCCGATGAGCTTGCCCGCGTGCACGATTCGCTTGCCGCGCTGTCTGCCCAGACGGCTATGGCCACGGCTCCGGCGCCCGCGATGGACGCTCCTGCCGTCGATCCGCTCGATCCTACGGGCGCGACCGGTCAGTTTATGCCCGATCCCTCGGACACCGGCTTCTTTACGCTGTCCGAGTCCGAGATGGTCCAGCAGGACCGTCAGGATCGTAAGCAGGCCAAGGTACGTCGTCGCCATCGCCACACGGGTCTCAAAGTCTTCATCGTGCTGCTTCTGCTCATTTTGATCGCCGCGGGCGGTCTGGGCTTTGCCTACACGCGCGGCTTTGGCTTCCCGTCTCAGGAGTCTGTCGTTACCGATCTGTTCCAGGCTGCCGGCGACGGTGACACCGCAAAGGCCGAGTCTTGCCTGGCATCGAGCCTGTCCGAGGACGCTAAGTCGATGATCATCTCCTCGATTCCGCAGGGTGCCACCGTGTCCGTCGAGGGCATGGATCAGTCCATGACCGAGACGACCGCTAAGGTGAAGGCATCGCTGTCCAAGGGCGGCGAGCAGGAGTACACCGTCAAATTCGTGCGCTCCGACAACCATATCGGCTGGGCCGTTTCCTCGCTCGATATGGATTTCTCGGCTGCTGACAACCAGTAGTGACCTTATGGGATTTAGCTTTGCCCGGCGCTTCACCGCAAGTGAGGTGCCGGGCTTGCGCTAGTATGATGAGCTAGTAGTTTTCCAGCAATCATCCAACACATCAGGAGTTGCGTTGTTTTCTTTGATGGATATGTTCTTCGGTAGCTATGCGGGCGATCTTGCCATCGACCTCGGCACCGCAAATACGCTTGTCTCCGTGCGCGGCAAGGGCATCGTCATTCGCGAGCCCTCTGTTGTCGCCATCGACAAGAACGACGAGCGCATCCTGGCGGTCGGTATCGAGGCAAAGCGCATGCTCGGCCGTACGCCCGGCAACATCGTGGCCGTTCGTCCCCTGAAGGACGGCGTCATCGCCGACTTCGATGTTACCGAGGCCATGCTTCGCTACTTTATCGATAAGGCGTCCGAGAAGCGCTATCCGTGGACCCCGCGTCCGCGCGTTGTCGTCTGCGTTCCCTCCGGCGTCACGTCGGTCGAGAAGCGTGCTGTCTTTGAGGCCACGATCCAGGCTGGCGCTCGCCAGGCCTATCTGATCGAGGAGCCCATGGCTGCCGCTATCGGCGCCGACCTGCCCGTCGAGGAGCCCACCGGCTCCATGGTCATCGACATCGGTGGCGGTACCACCGAGGTTGCCGTTATCGCTATGGGCGGCATCGTCGTCTCGCAGTCTATCCGTATTGCAGGCGACGAGTTCGATCAGGCCATCCTCACGCACGTTCGTGATGCCTACAACCTTGCCATCGGCGAGCGTACGGCAGAGGACATCAAGATCAAGGTCGGCTCCGCTGTGCCGCTCAAGGACGAGCTCGACGTCGAGGTCAACGGTCGCGACGTGATCACCGGTCTGCCCAAGACCGTGCGCATCGAGAGCGAGGAGATTCGTCGCGCGCTCAACAAGCCGCTCGACGAGATGGCCAAGGCCGTCAAGGACGCCCTCGATGCCACGCCGCCCGATCTTGCCTCTGACCTTATGTACTACGGCATTTTGCTGACCGGTGGTGGCGCTCTGCTACGCGGACTCGACGTGCGTCTGCGCGATGAGACCGGCGTTTCGGTCAACGTCAGCCCCACGGCGCTCGATAACGTCGTTAACGGCTGTGCCCGCGTGCTCGAGGCCAATGCGTTTGATGGCGGCTTCGTCCAGACCAATGCTTAATTTCCAAAAGGTGGATTCCATTTGGCACGATCTTCGGGTTTCTCCACAAATCTGAATACCAAGCGACAATCAACGGGTATGCGCCCGTTGATTGTTTTCAGCCTGATTTCGGTGTTGCTGCTCACGTTTTACATCCGCGAGGGCGAGGCAGGGCCGATTCATGCCGTGCGTTCGGGCGTAACGACGATTACCTCGCCGGTGCGTTTTGTGGGCTCGGCCGTGGCGGCTCCCTTCAATGCGATCGGCAACGTGTTCTCTAACCTTACGGCGTCGCAGGACACGCTTGACGAGCTTAAGAAGCAAAACGAGGAGCTGACCTCTAAGGTTGCTGAGCTCTCCGAGGCTCAAAAGACCGCCGAGCGTCTGGAGGGGCTGGTCGGGCTGCAGTCGACCTACAACCTCAAATCGACCGCTGCTCGTATCGTTGGTGCCTCGGGCGATGCCTGGACCTCGACCGTAACCATCGACAAAGGCTCTGCCGACGGCCTTACCATCAACATGCCTGTGACGAGTTCGGCCGGTGTTATCGGCCAGATCATCGAAGTCTCGGCCAAGACGTCCACCGTGCGCCTGATTGGCGACGAGAACTCGGGTGTGTCCGCCATGGTACAGGACACGCGCGCCCAGGGCATGCTGCAGGGTCAGGCTGACGGCACGCTGCGTCTTGAGTATGTGAGCGTCGACTCCGACGTTAAAGTCGGCGACATCATCGTGACCTCGGGCATCGGCGGTGTGTTCCCCAAGGGTCTACCGCTCGGCACCGTCTCGTCGGTTGAGAAATCGGCAAACGACGTGTACTACACCATTGTGGTGCGCGCTCAGACCACGGCCGAGAACAACGAGGAAGTGCTGGTCATTACCTCGCTGACCGACGAACAGTCGGCCTCGGATGAGGACGTGAGCACGGCCAACAGCACGCCGCAGGGAACGTCGCGCGATGCTGCAACCAAGACGAAGGACGAGAGCTCGGATGACAGTTCCGACACGTCCGAGACGACCGATTCCGGCTCGAACGAATAGGGGGCATGTCCATGGATCTACACGAGCAGGGGATGAGCTCCCGCACGTTTGTAATCGCCGCCATCGTATGCGTGCTGCTGCAGGCAGGCCTGGCACCGCAGATCTCCATTGCGGGCGGTCGCGTCAACTTCATGATTATCCTGGTGTGCCTAAGCGTGTTCTCGGGCGACCCGACCCGTGCCGTCGTGTGCGGTTTTTGCAGCGGCTTGTTTTATGACCTGTCCGCTGCCGTGCCGGTGGGCGTTATGTCGCTCCTGCTGACCGTGGGTTCTTTTGCCCTGGTGCACAGCGCCGTCGGTCAGACGGGCGGTACCCCGAGTGCGCGCGGCGTCACTGTGGGCGCCTTCGCGCTCGTCATTAATGTTATCTACAGCATCATCTTGCTGTTTATGGGTTTGGAGACGAGCTTTGTCGTGGCGATCTTCGGCCATGCGCTGCCGTCCTCGATCCTGACGGGTCTGGTTGCCATTCCGTTTTTGATGTCCGGCGTCGTGCCGCAGTCCGGCTATGGATTCTCCGCACGTGGCGGACGCCAGACGGGTATGCGCTTTAAGCCCAAGACCCGCAAGCTCAAATAGGGGAGGCCCGTAGATGTCTTCCCAGATGACGGTTATTATCGCCGGTATCGTGCTGGTTGTGGCCATCGTGGTCGCGCTGGTCATCATGCGTCGAGGCGATTCCCGTTTTACCTACGATACACAGCATGGAACGGCTCCGCGCGCCACCGAGGGCGAGGGCAATACCGCGGCGACCGCCTTTAAGGGCCGCTTTTCCATCCTCACCACGGGTGTGGGCGCGATGTTTGCGGCACTTGCCGTCAAGCTGTGGGGCATGCAGATGGTCTCGTCGGACTATTACGAGAAGCAGGCCAATAGTAATCAGACTCGCACCGTTACCACACCCGCTGTGCGCGGCCGCATCCTCGACCGCAATGGCGTGGCGCTTGTCCAGAACCGTCCCTCACTTGCTGTCGTGGCCTACCGCGACCTTGCCGAGGATGAGGTTCTGGTTCGCCATCTTGCCAACGTGCTTGGAATGCCTTATGTGGCGGTCCTTCGCAATATTCAGGACAATACAGAGGGCGCTCAGAGCCTGCATACCATCGCGACGGACGTCCGTCGCTCCACGGTTGCCTATATCAAGGAACACGCCGGCGAGTTCCCGGGCGTCAAGATTGCCGAGCGTACCGAGCGCCAGTATCCATACGGCGAGACGGCATGCCATATCTTGGGCTATACCGGCACCATTACCTCCGAGCAGCTCGAGGCCCAGAATAAGAAAACCTCTGGCGATGATGATGCTTCTGCTGGCAAGATTACGTACCAGTCGGGCGATATCGTGGGCCAGGCGGGCGTTGAGAGCTACTACGAAAACCTGCTGCAGGGTATTCGTGGCGAGCAGACCGTCAAGGTCGATGCCTCGGGCAATGTGACCGGTCAGGCCGGCGCCGTGCCCGCGAAGGCCGGCTCCGACATTAAGCTCACGCTCGACCTTAAGATCCAACAGGCCTGTGAGACGGCGCTGGCGAGCGCTATCGAGCTTGCCAAGACCACTGGCTACAGCAATGCCGGCAACGGCGCTGTGGTGTGTCTCGATCCCAACAATGGCGAGATCCTGGGCATGGCGAGCCAGCCCAAGTTCGATCCGTCCGTCTTTATCGGCGGCGTCTCAAATGACGTGTGGACCGAGCTCAATGATGACAAGGGTTCGCACCCGCTGCTCAACCGCGCCATTAGCGGACAGTACATGTCGGCCTCGACCATCAAGCCGCTCTCGGCACTGGCCGGTCTTGAGTTTGGAACCTACACTTCAACGCAGACAACCAACTGCACGGGTTATTGGACGGGTCTGGGCAAGGCTTGGGGCAAGCGCTGCTGGCTGACGTCTGGCCACGGCACCATGACGCTGCAGTCGGGTATCGCCAACTCGTGCGACCCCGTCTTCTACGACATGGGTAAGGCGTTCTTTTATGACGAGCAACATCCCGAGGGCCTGCAGGAGGTCTTTCGTCGCTGGGGCCTAGGCAAGACCTGCGGTATCGATCTGCCGAGTGAGGGCGCGGGTCGTATTCCCGATGCCGAGTGGAAAGAGTCATACTTCACCGACGCCTCTGCCGAGGACCGCAAGTGGAATGCCGGCGATATGACCAACATTGCTATCGGCCAGGGCGACATCCTGGTGACGCCCCTGCAGATGGCGTGCGCCTATATGGGTCTTGCCAACGGCGGCAAACAGTACGTGCCTCACGTATTTTTGTCTGCCGTGTCGCGCGATGGCGACGGCGATGCCTATAAGTACAATGGCAAGGGCAAGAAGAAGCGCCTGGAGGCCAAGATCAACAGCGATTCGGATTTGGCTCTTGTTCGCAACGGCATGCACGACGTGATTTACACGGCATCGACGTCCCTGGCGGCGCACTTTGGCACCCTGACGCCGCAGGTATACGGCAAGTCGGGCACGGGCGAGAAAAGTGGCGAGGACGAATACGCGTGGTTCTGCGCCTATGCACCGGCCGATGATCCCAAGTATGTCATCGCTACCGTCCTGGAGCAGGGCGGCGGTGGCTCAGATACCGCGATGCATGTCGTGCGCGACGTGCTCGGCGTGATTTATGACGAGCCCGATACCTCTTCGGCCTCGGGCGATTCTTCGGTTCGATAGGAGGTTGCGATGGATTTTTCTCCGGCGGATCTGTTCCGTTCAACCAAGACCGGCTCTCGCAGCAGCCTGGACCGCGTCAACAAGCAACTTTCGGCCTCGCGCGGCACGTTTCGCCAAAAGGTGCATATCGGTGTGCTCGTGGCTACTGTGGCGCTCGTCGCCTACGGTGCCATCATTATCTGGTCGGCTTCGCAGTTTAAGGCCGATGCTTCGTTCTCGCGCCATTTGCTGGGAATTGGCATCGGCACGGTGCTGGCGGTGCTGGTCTGGCGCTCCGACCTGCGCGGTGTTTCCAATTTCTCGACGGCGTTGCTCGTCATCGACCTGATCGTGATCTTCTCGCCCAAGATTCCGGGTCTGTCCTATACGGGCGGTCTGGGCATGACGGGCTGGATCAAGATTCCCGGTATCGGCTTGACGTTCCAGCCGGTTGAGCTTGCCAAGCTCATCACCATCTTCTTTATTGCTACGCTTGGCTCGCAGTATAACGGTCGCATCGATACCGTTCGCGACTACGTCAAGCTCTGCGGCATGCTGTCCATTCCGTTTTTGGCCGTCGTTGCCATGGGTGACCTGGGCTCGGGCCTGGTCGTGCTGGTTTCGGGCGCCATCGTCATCTGCATGAGCGGTGCACGCCGCGAATGGGTGCTGTCGACCCTGGCCCTGCTCGTGGGCCTGGTGGCCCTCGTCCTGGCGCTCGATTCGGTCTTTGATTCGCTGCTCGGCCACGATGTGCTCATCAAGCAGTATCAGATGAACCGTCTGACGGTCTTTATCGACCCCGATAATGCCGATTCGGACGATGCCTACAACCTGCAGCAGTCGCTTATCGCCGTTGGCTCGGGCGGCTTCTTTGGTAAGGGTTTGGGCCATGCGACGCAGTCAGCCGGCGGCTTTCTGCCTGAGTTCCACACCGACTTCGTCTTCGCCTTTTTGTCCGAGACCTTTGGCTTCTGCGGCTCCTTTTTGCTGCTGTGCCTCTACGTGCTGCTGATCTTTTCGACGATTCGCGTCGCCTTTAAGTGTGAGTCGCTGTTTTTGCGTCTTTCGTGTGTGGGCATCGTTGGCATGTGGGCGTTCCAGACCTTCGAAAACATCGGCATGTGCATCGGCATGATGCCGATTACCGGTATTCCGCTACCGTTTATTAGCTTCGGTTCGTCTTCGATGATGATTCAGCTGCTGACGGTGGGTATCGTACAATCCATATGGCGGCATCGTTCGGGCGCCGCGTAACCGCTGGAGGGGTTTGCTATGAAAATTCCCGTAGATAAGCTGACCCGCGCTTTTAAGATGGGCGCGTCCGTTAAGAAGGATTCCGATACGCCGGTGCGCGTCTCGGTCTATCTGGATTCGTCCGCCTCGCGCTTTCTGGCCGAGACGGTGCGTGACGCCTTTGTGCCGCAAACGACCTCGGGTATTGTGCGCGTCGAGCGTCTGGGGGAGGAGCGAATTGCTCCAAAGACCGATACCGATGTGGTGCTGGTGCTCTCGTGTGGTTCCGACCGCTTGGAGAGTGCCGTGCAGGAGCTCGTGATCGCCGGCGCGCCCGTGTGCGTGCTTGCCGAGTCTGCTGTGGAGGTGCCGTTTATCGAGGAGTCCACGCCCATGCTCGGCGTGGTAGCGGCAACCGATAAGACGTATCTGCTCGAGACGCTTGCCCGCTGGATTCTCGATCGCACCGACAAGGAAACGGCTTTTGCGGCGAACTTTGCCTTCATGCGCATCGCGGCGGCCAATCGTATCATCACCTCGTGCGCGCTTACCAATATGGCGACCGGTGCACTGGTGTTTTTGCCGGGCGCCGATTATCCCGTTATGGCGCTGGCGCAGGTGGGCATGCTCTTTGAGCTCGCTGCCGTCTTTGGACGCGGCATTAAGCCCGAGCGCGGCTACGAGGTCGCGGGCGTGCTTGCCGGCGGTCTTGTGATCCGCGCGGTCACCCGCGCACTCGTCAAGCAGACGCCGCATATTGGGTTTGCCGTCAAGGCGCTCACTGCTGGCGCGGGCACCTACGGCATGGGCCGTGCGCTTGTTTCGCTCTACGAGCGCGATGTCGACTACAGCCGTGCCAACGAGGTGGTCACTGCCACGTTCTCCCGCGTTCGCGATCTGGTGACCACGGTCGCGGGCGCTACCCGTCCTATGGCGTCCTACCAGGACGCATCAGATCTCGCTGCTTAGGGGTTTTCCGTTGCGCGTTGCATACCAAGATTGTTTTCATTTAATTGAGCCGTTGCTCGCCAAGGTCGAGAAGCCGAGCCGCTATATCGATCACGAGTGGGGCACGCTTTCCAAGGCCGATGCCGACTACCGTTGCTGCCTGATCTACCCGGATGTGTACGAGGTCGGTCTGCCCAACCAGGGCATCGCCATCCTCTACAACATCCTTAACCAGGCCGAGGGCATCTCCTGCGAGCGCGGCTATGTGCCGTGGCCCGATATGGGTGACGCCATGCGCGAGGCGGGTATTCCTCTGCTGTCGCTCGAAGGTGCTGCGCCGGTCGCTTCGTTTGATATCGTCGGTCTGCATGTGCCGCACGAGATGGCGGTGACGAACTTCCTCGAGGCACTCGACCTCGCTGGCATTCCGCTGTTAGCGGCCGACCGAGGTGAAGACGACCCTATCATCATCGCCGGCGGCCCCTCGGTGTACAACCCCGAGCCGTACGCGGCCTTCTTCGATGCCATCCTCATCGGTGAGGGCGAGGAATCGCTGCTCGAGACCTGCCAGCTGCATCGCCGCCTGCGTGACGAAGGGGTCCCGCGCGCGCAGATTGTCGAGCAGCTTGCATCCATTGCCGGCAACTACGTGCCGTCGCTCTATGAGGTTCGTCACGACGAACCCTGCTCGCCGCATGGCTACACCGTGCCGCGTGAGGGCAAGGATGCGCCGACGGTGGTCTACAAGCGCGTCGTCGAGGATTTCGGCGCCACAAATCCGCTGTCGCAGTCGTGCGTACCCTATGCGCAGCTGGTCCACGACCGCCTGTCTATCGAGATTCTGCGCGGCTGCGCCCGCGGCTGTCGTTTTTGCCAGGCCGGCATGACGTATCGCCCGGTGCGCGAGCGCTCGGCCGACCAGATCGTCTCGTCGGTGATCCAGGGTCTGGAAAAGACCGGCTATGACGAGGTGTCGCTGACCTCGCTCTCCACGACCGACCACTCCTGCATTCGCGACGTGCTCGGCAGGCTCAACCGTCGCCTGGAGGATACGGGTATTCGCGTGTCTATTCCGTCGCAGCGCCTGGATTCGTTTGGCGTGGATATGGCCGAGTCGGTCGCCGGCGAAAAGAAGGGCGGCCTGACGTTCGCGCCCGAGGCCGGCAGCCAGCGCATGCGCGACATCATTAACAAGAACGTGACCGAGGAGGACCTGGACCGTGCGGCCAAGGCGGCCTTCGAGGCCGGCTGGAACCGCATGAAGCTCTACTTTATGATGGGCCTTCCCGGCGAACGCGACGAGGACATCGTGGCCATCGCCAATCTAGCCGATCACGTGCTGGAGCTCGGTCGTTCCGTGGTGCCCAAGGCTCGTCGCGGCTCGATCTCGGTGTCCATCTCGGTTTCGGTCTTTATCCCCAAGGCTGCCACGCCGTTCCAGTGGTGCCCGCAGCTCGACTACGACGACGTCAAGCGTCGCCAGAAGCTGCTTATCACGAGCGTTCGCAACCGTGCCGTTCGCGTTCATTACCACGATGCCGAGACCTCGCTCATCGAGGCCGCGCTGTCCCGCGCCGGTCGTGACATGACGCCCGTCATCATCGATGCTTGGCGCTCGGGCTCTCGCTTTGACGCCTGGGTAGAGCATTTCTCGCTCGATAACTGGAAGGAGGCTGCTGCCAAAAACGGCATCGACCTCAATGAGCTCGTGCACCTGCCCTACGAATTGGACTGGCGCCTGCCGTGGGAGCACGTGAGCCCCGGCTGCACGCGCGGCTTCCTCGAGCGCGAGTACCGTCGCTCGCTCGAGGGCGTCACGACTCCCGACTGCACCCGCACGTCGTGCACCGGCTGCGGGATCTGCCCCACGCTCCACGCCAAGAATGTATTGATGGGTGATCGCGCATGAGTGAGCGCCTGACCGACAACCCCTCGCTCTTTAGGCTTCGTGTTCGCTATGGCAAGCGCGATCGCCTTAAGTACCTGGGCCATCTCGAAGTGATCCATACCATTGAGCGCATCGTGCGCCGTGCGGGACTTCCCTATGCCGTCACGCAGGGCTTCTCTCCGCACATGCGCGTGGGCTTCTCTTCGGCGCTACCGGTTGGTACGTCGTCGACCTGCGAGTGGTATGACCTGTTTATGACCGAGTTCGTGGGGCTCGACGAGGCGTTTGAGCGCCTGGCTGTGGCGTCTCCGGCCGATCTGGCGCCTATCGAGGCGGCGTACATCGACGTGCGCACGCCGGCGTTGACGGCGCAGCTCACGCGCCTGTCGTATCGCATCGACCTGCACTTAGATCCCGAGGCGCCCGTAAGCGCCGAGGAGGTGCGTCGTGCGATCGACACGCTGCGCGCGGACCATGGCATCGACTACGCGCGCGGAAAAAAGAGCAAGCGATTGGATTTGGATCACACGCTCGTGGGCTATGAGCTCACGGCGGGGGAGCGCCCGGACCATTTGGTGCTCATGCTCGACACCCATGCCGACAACGAGGGCTCCATGCGTCCGGAAATTTTGCTTTCCGCTGCTGATGTTTTGTTGCAGGGCTTGACCCCGGGCGTGGATGCACCTATTGTTTCCACCGGTATGCAAGACCTCGTGACCATCTGCTCCTACGATGTCGAGCGTCAGAATCAAGCATGCGAGGACGACGAGGGCCGACTCGTCAGCCCCATACCTGTGCGAACTTGTGGATTTGCTCCACA
>CABUSE010000019.1 GCA_902494135.1 uncultured Collinsella sp.
ACACGGTAGACGTACACCGAGCGCTTGATCTTCTTAAGAAGGGTCGCCTTGGCCTTCTCGATGCTCTCGTCGAGCTCGATCTTGGTCGGGCGGTACTGGAGCCGCTCGGGCAAAAGCGTGGGTTCGGCCATGGTTACTCCTCCTTCGTTTCAAAATCCATGATGATGCCCTCGACCGGCGCAGGACCGGCGGGAATCTCGGGCGCATCGGGGTTGAGCTCGCGGTCGATATACTCCGGGTTCACGCCGTGGCCGCCCAGATACTCCATGCCGGGGCCCTGGGGCTCACCGGACGCAAGCGTCTCATTGGCAGCCATGCCGCGCGCGTTGCCGGTCTTTACGGCCGAGGCGGCGCGCAGGGCGTCGAGCTCACGCTTGCACTCCTGGCACATACCGACGGTACGGGCGGCCTGCTCGGCCTCCATGCCGCCGGCCTTTTGCAGCAGGCGCTTGGCGTAGTCGATCTCCTTGTGCGGGGCAAACGGCTTGCCGCAACGCGAGCAATGCTCGAGCGTATAGACGCTCTTGCTGGTGAGGTCGTCCTTGCTCATGACGGCCAGCTCAAACTCCTCGGTGAGCTTGATGGCCTCCATGGGGCAGGCCTCCTCGCAGCGGCCGCAGAAGATGCAGCGACCGTAGTCGATCGACCAGGTGATGGTATCGGCCGCAAGGTCGGTGTCCATGCGAATGGCATCGGCCGGGCACGCCACGCCGCAGGCGCCGCAGGCGATGCAGAGCTCCGCGTTGTGCTCGGGCTTGCCGCGCATGTCCTTGTTGGTGGGAAACGGCGCAAACGGGTACTTGACCGTCGCGTCGCCGGCCTTGGCGTTGACCTTCCAAAGCTTCAGCATATTAGAGCGCCTCCTCATCGAGCGGAGCGGCCATGGTGCCCTCGCCCGCAAGCGGCGACTTGTCGCGCCAGACGTTCTCGAACTGCTCCTTGTCGAGCACGTGGTCGCGCTTGGCGGCGACATCGGTCACCGTCACGCGGTCGGTGCAGGAGTAGCACGGGTCGAGCGAGCCGACGATCAGCGCCGCGTCGCCCACGGTGTTGCCGCGGAACATGTAGCGCAGGACCGGCCAGTTGCTGTACGTAGCGGCCTTGGCGCGCCAACGGTAGCACTTCTGGTTATTGCCGAGCATCGCCCAGTGCACGTCCTCGCCGCGCGGCGCCTCGGTGGCACCGATGGCGTACTTGTGCGGGGTGTACTCCCAATCCGTGGTGAGGATGGGGCCCGACGGGCAGTTCTCGAGCATGGTCTCGATCATGTCAATCGAATCGTAGACCTCCTGGATGCGAACGGCGGTACGGCCGAAGGCGTCGCAGGTGTCGGCCGTGGCGGCGTGCATCTTCATGACGTCCGGATCGGCGTAGCCGTCGAAGGGATGGTCAAAGCGCACGTCGCGGGCATAGCCCGAGCCACGCATGAGCGGGCCGACCGGCGAGAAGTCACGTGCAATCTTGCGGTCCAAGATGCCGATGCCACTCGTGCGCTCAATAAAGTTGGGCGTGGAGAGCAAGACGTCGACGAGCTCCTGAACCTCGGAGCGCAGCTGGTGGATGGTCGTGAGCGTGGAGAGCTTCTGCTCGGCCAAAATGTCGCGACGCACGCCGCCGATCACGTTGAGGCCGTAGGTCTTGCGGTGACCGGAGAGCTTCTCGGCCAGGTCCATGGACTTCTCGCGGACGCGGAAGAACTGCTGGAAGCCGGAGTCGAAGCCCGTGTAGTGAGACGCCAGGCCAATGTTGAGCAGATGAGAGTGCAGGCGCTCGACCTCGAGCATGATAGCGCGGATGTACTGGGCGCGCGGCGGGACATGGATGCCCTGGGCGCGCTCGACGGCCTCGGCATAGGCCACCGAGTGGGCGCAGCCGCAGATGCCGCAGATGCGGTCGGCGAGGAACGTCACGGCGTCATAGTTCAGGCGCGTCTCGGCGACCTTCTCCATACCGCGATGCACGTAGAACAGGCGGTAGTCGGCGTCGACGATCGTCTCGCCCTCCACGAACAGGCGGAAGTGGCCGGGCTCGTCGGAGGTGATGTGCAGCGGTCCCATGGGGACGAGCGTGGTCTCCTTGCCCTTGGTGTCGGCCAGGAATTCGTAGTTTTCCATGTCGCTCGCGGGGGCGGGGCGGAAACGGTAATCCATCGAATCCTTGCGCAACGGGTACAGCCCGCTGGGCCAATCGTCGGGAAGCACCAGGCGACGGCGGTCGGGCAGACCCTCGGGAATCAGGCCGAACATATCGCGCAGCTCGCGCTCGCCCCACACGCAGGCGGGGACAAACGGGGTCACGCTCGGGAACGTCATCTTGGCGGGGTCGACCTCGGCACGGACGGTCACCCAGCCGGGGTCCTCGCCCTCCATGGAGATGACGTAGTACACGGCGTAACGGCCGCATAGGCTGCGCTCGTCGTTGCCGACAATCACGGGAATCCAGCCGTAGCGCTCGTAGTACAGGTAGTGGACGGCCTCGGGCAGACGGTCCAGCTTGACGGTGATCGTCAGCTGGTCCTCGCACTGCCATTCGACCTTCTCGATAGCGCCCGGCACTGCGGCGCGCAGGGCCTCGACGTGGCTTTCGCAACGACGAGCGTAGTCCTTCTTTTCAGGTTCTGCCATGGTGCTAATTCACCTCGCTTGTCTTGGTCTGGGAACTGAACACCATGCGGTAGAGAGGAGCCTCGTGGAGCTCTTCGACGCTCTGGTTCAAAACGACGGACGTTGCATCCTCGACGCCGCTCGTGATGGCGACCGGGGTGGCGATACCGAACCACATGACCACGATCGCGAGGGCGATCTCGGGGATGATCATAAGGGCGGGCACCTCGTGGCGCTTCATGCCCTCGGGCGCCTTGCCGAAGATGGACTTGAGCGCGATGCCGGTAAGGGCAAAGTACACGCCGGTGAGGCCAATGGCCACGAGCACGACCACCCAGATGGGACCGGACTGGATGCCGGCCACGAAGGTGAGGAACTCGGAGATGAACAGGGCGAACGGCGGGAAGGCGGCGAGCGCGAGCAGGGCGATGATGGTGAGCGCTGCCGTGACGGGAGCGATCTCGACGACGCCCTTGATCTTGTTCAGGTCGCGGGTGTGGTAGATGTGCTGGATGTTACCGGCCATGCAGAAGGCGAGCGCCTTCGTGAAACCGTGGAAGATGCAGTGCAGCAGGCAGGCGGCGATACCGAGCGGGCCACCGATACCCAGGCACAGCGCGACCACGCCGACGTTGTCGACGGAGGAGTACGCGAAGCGGCGCTTGATATCGTCCTGCTTAAAGATGCACAGGGCGGCCACCAGGATGGACAGCGTGCCCAGGATGAGCAGGAGCGTACGCGGATAGGTGTCGCCCACCGTGATGATGGACAGGGAGTAGAAGCGGATGATCACCAGCATGGCGCACTTGAGCAGCACGCCCGAGAGCAGCGCGGAGACCGGGCTCGGAGCCTGGGAGTGCGCGTCGGGCAGCCAAGTGTGCATGGGGAACAGGCCCGCCTTGGTGCCGAAGCCGATGACGATGAACGCGAACGCGAGGCGCACGAGCATCGGGTCGAACTGGTCGGCGTAGGGCATGATGGAGGTGAGGAAGGCTGCCTCATGCGCGTTGGGCATGATATCGGCGGCGTTCGCGTAGATGAGCAGCGTGCCGAACAGGCCGAAGGCCACGCCGGCGGTGCAGACCATCGCGTACTTCCAAGACGCCTCGAGCGCCTGCTTGTTCTTGTAGATGCCCACGAGGAACACGGTCGACAGCGTGGTGGCCTCGACCGCCGCCCAGGTGAGGATGATGTTGTTGGACAGGCAGGCGAGCAGCATCGTGAAAACGAACAGGCTAAACAGCGCGTAGTACTGCTTGGTGCGCTCGGCCGGCATGGTCTTCTCCTTGATATCGATCTTGATATAGGAGATGGAGTACACGCCGGTGATGAACCCGATGATGCCTACCAGAAGGACGAAGATCGACGAGAGCGAATCGAGATGGAGCCACAGGCCCAAAGCGTCGATATTCTGCCCGCTCGAGAGCATGGTTCCCGCGGTGACGACCGAAAGGACAAGGGTCGCCGCGACGGAGATGGTGTTGAGCCCCGCGAAGACGTTGTAGGACGTCGTCTTGGGGAGCGCAGCCATAATCAGGGAGAACACGAGAGGACAAGCGAGCAGGGCGACCGTCAGCATTGAAACATCCATGGCCTACCCCTTCAATTCGGTCAGGTCGTGGGAGTCGAGCGACTTGGTGTCGCTCCAGATCCTCACGACGACGGCGGACATGATGATGACGGCGAAAATGGCGTCGGTGGCGATGCCGATCTCGATGATCTCGGGGGCCGTGGGCGCGAGCAGGGCGAGCGTCACGTGGCTACCGTTCTCCATAAGGCAGTACCCGAAGATCTGCTTGAGGATGTTGCGCTGGGAGATGATGCACGTGAGGCCGACGAAGAAGTGCGCGAAGCTGATGGCGAGGGCCGGAGTGGCCACCTCGGCGGTGGGCAGGCTCAGGCGCGTGACCACCGCGAAGCAGACGGCCACCTCCAGACCGGTGAGGATGATGGTCCAGGCCGGCTTGACGGAGGAGGTCAGCGTGCTATCGGCAGGCGAACCCATCTTTTTGTAGGCACGGTTGAGAATGAACGGAACGAGGATCACCTTGGTGACGAAGGCCGACGCGGCCCACATGAGAAGCTCGGTGGCACCGGTGGTGAGGCCCAGGGTGAGCAGCACGCCCACCAGGACAACCGACTGGATCGCGTACCACTTGATGGCGGACGGGATGGTCTTCGAGACGACCACCATGGTGGAGGTCACGATCAGAAGACCGCCCAGGATATTGACTAACGAATAACCCATGTCCTACCTCCTAACCCATCCAACTAGAGGACAGAGGACCGGCGACGACGACCATGATCATGAGGACGACGAACACGAACGCCATGGCGCGCGGAAGGGGCTGGCCGGCGGCCACGGTCTCGCTCGGCTCACCGGGCAGGACCTTACCCATCCAACGCAGGAACCATGCGAAGGTGGCGACGGTCTCGACGACCATGACGCACACGAGGACGAAGATGACCGTGTTGGAAGCACCAACCGCGAAGCCACCGGAAATAATCTGGAACTTGGAGAAGAACGTGCTCATGGGGGGCACGCCGGCGATTGCGGTCGCGGCGACCGCGAAACCCACGCCCGTGACCGGGTACTTCTTCATGAGGCCCTGGATCTTGGGCAACATACGGGTTCCCAGCGTGAAGCTGAGGGAGCCGGCGATGAGGAAGAACAGGGTCTTGGTGAACGCGTGGTTGAAGATGTGCTCGACGGCGCCGTTGAACGCCATTTGGCTTCCGAACACGGAGAGACCCAGGCCGAAGAACACGTAGGCGAGCTGCGCGATCGTCGAGAAGGCGAGTAGGCGCTTCATATCCTTCTGGGGCAGATACATGAGGAAGCCGAAGAGCATGGTCACGACGGCGTCGATGATGGCGACCCAACCGACGATCTCGGGGATATCGCCGGCGCTCGCAAGAGCGCGGGCGAACACGCACACGCCGACCTTAACCATAGACGCGCCATGGAGGTAGGCGGAAACGGGCGTGGGGGCCTCCATTGCGGAGGGCAGCCACATGTAGAGCGGGAACTGGGCGGACTTGGCCCAAGCGGCGAACAGGATGAGCAGCAGCACGACGGTCTTCATACCGGAATCGAGCTGGGAGATCGCGCTCAGCGCGAACGTGCCGGTTCCGGCGAACAGGAAGGCCGCGCCGATGTAGAGTCCCAGAGCGCCGATGTGGGTGATGATGAGTGCCTTCATACCGGCCTTCTTGGCCGTGGGCGTCATGTAGTAGCTGATGAGGCCCCAGGAGCACACGCCGGTGATCTCGAAGAAAACGAGCTGGCCGACGATGGTGGAGCTGTAGGCGAGACCGGCCATGGCGCCGATGAACGTGGAGAAGTACACGTAGAAGCGACGACGGGGCGCGTCGGGATGCTCCTTGTTCTTATCGCTCATATACGGGAACGAATAGATGACGACGAGCAGACCGATAGCGACGAACGCGGGTGCGAGCAGCGTGCTCATCCGGTCGAATATGAAGCCCATGACCAAGGTCTGACCCATACTCGCCCAGGTTACATCGACCGCGTTCATGCCGTTTCCGGCAAACGTCGCGGCCAAGCCAACGGAAGCGACCGTGGCGATGCCGCCGGCAAAGGCGCAGATCCATTTAGCGTAGGGACGCGGCAGCATGACGATGAGCAGGGAGCCCAGCATGGGGACGGCGATTGCCACCATGGCAAAGAGGGACAAGCTCGATTCGATTGACATAGTTTCTCCCTTCTCCCTACACGCCTACGACGACGAAGACGAACGCGAGGACCGCGATGCCGACGACGGCCCAGGTCTGGTTACCGAGCACCTTGAAGCGCGAACGGGAAACGGAGTTCTCGAGCACGCCGCAGACGACGAAATCGACCAGGCACTTGACGAGGAAGACGACGGCGCCCACGAGAGCGGTGACGCCGATGGTCGCGGGCTCTCCCCAGGGGATGAAGATGGAGGTGAACCAAGCGACGACCACGACCTGCTTCATGCCCATGGCGAGCTTCATCATGGCCAGGGACGGGCCGGAGAGCTCGGCGAGCGGGCCCTCCTGGAGCTCCTGCTCGGCTTCGGCCTGATCGAACGGAAGCTTGCCGAGCTCCATGTAACAGGCGGCCGCGAAGGCGACGCCGGCGAGGATAACGGCGACGACGCTCGAGACGTTGCCCGTAACGATGTGCTGACCCATGGTCGCAATGTCCGTGGAGCCGCACACGATGGCGACGGTGAACAGCGCGATGAGCATGGACGGCTCGATGAGCACGCTCATGAGGAGCTCGCGGATACCGCCGAAGCCCGCGTAGGCGTTGGAGGAATCCACGCCGGACAGTGCGAAGAAGAAGCGGGACAGCGCGAGCGCGTACATGATGGTGATGGCGTCACCAAAGACGGGCATGGGGCTCTCGAGCGTGAACATGGGCAGACCCATGGCGAGCATGAACGACACCGCGAGGAACAGCGGCGGCATGATGCGCAGCACGAAGCTCGAGTCGGAACTCACGGACTCGGGACGCGCCATGAGCTTCGCGAGGTCCCGGTAATCCTGAAGGATGGACGGACCGCGGCGATTGTGCATCTTCGCGCGAATCACACGGGCGAGGCCGGAGAAGAAGGGCGCGACCAGCATGACCACGAGGCCCTGCGCCATCGCAAGAACGATGTTCATAATATCCTCTCCCCTCTCTAGACCATGACCACGGCGAGCACGAGGAAAACCACGAGCGCCGCGACGATGTAGCAGATGTATACGGAGTAGTTGCCGCCCTCGATCTTGGAGGCAAGGCCGGCCAGCTTGTCGGCACCCTCGCTCGGTGCATCGACCAGGAAACGGTCGGGCAGGGGCTCGACGCCCTGGGCGACACCGGTGAGCTTCTGGAACACGTGCGCGATGGACCAGCAGATCTTGGTGCATACCTCGCGCAGGGTGTAGAGCGGGCCCATGAAGAGCTCGACGTCGGACGCGAAGCTCGTGGCGACGACGGGCATGTGCTCGTTGGGCTCGTAGCCGCACGCCCAAGGGTCGGTCTTCTTAGCGGGGGCCTTGGTGCCGAGGCAGAACCTCAACACGAACGCGAGGCCGGTGAGGACCACGAGCGCGATGGCGATCGCGGGGGTGGAGGTGGCGACACCGGAAATCTCGTTCACCAGAGACACGCCCGAGGTGGCCGTGACGGCGGAGCCGGCAAGCACGCTCTGGGCGACGTCGCCCAGAACCGGGGCGATGACGGGAGAGCCGATTCCCAGCACCACGCAGATGGCCGCGAGGAGCATCTGCGAGAACAACATCGGAGCCGGGGACTCCTTGGCGTTCGCAGCCTCCTGGGAACGCGGGCTGCTCGCGAACGAGACGCCGTAGGCCTTCACGAAGCACGTAACGGCCAGGGCACCGGTGATGGCGAGCGCGGCCGCGGAGGCGACGGCGAACACCATGACGACCGGGTCGGAGAGCGTCGAGATGTTGAACAGGGACTGGTAGGTGAACCACTCGGAAACGAAGCCGTTGAGCGGCGGGATGGCCGAGATGGCAAGAGCGCCGATGAGGAAGCAGACGGCCGTGACCGGCATGCGGCGGAACAGACCGCCCATCTTCTCCATGTTGCGCGTACCCGTGGCATAGAGCAGGGAGCCCGCGCCGAGGAACAGCTCGCCCTTGAACATGGCGTGGTTGAGCGTGTGGTAGAGGGCGGCCATGAGCGCGATCGTCGCGATGACGTCGTTGCCCAGGGCGTGCGCCGTCATGGACGCGCCGACACCGAGCAAGATGATGCCAATGTTCTCGACGGAGTGATAGGCCAGCAGGCGCTTGATGTCGTGCTCGTGGAGGGCGTAGACGACGCCCAGGACCGAGGAGATGGATCCAAAGACCAGGACCATGAGGCCCCACCAGAGCTGGACGCCCGAACCCGCGAGCAGGTCGAGACCGACCTTGAGGATTCCCAGGATGCCGATCTTGATCATGCCGCCGGACATGAGGGCGGACACGTTGGACGGCGCCTCGGGGTGCGCCTGGGGCAGCCAAGAGTGCAGCGGGATGATACCGGCCTTTGCGCCAAATCCGAAGAACGCGAGGACGAAGCACACGGAGGAGATGGCGGGTCCAAAGTCATGCGTACGGAAATCACTGAAGCTGAAGGAACCGCCCACGCCGTTGGTCATGAGCAGGAAGCTCGCCATGATGAGGACGAAGCCCACGTGCGCGATGACGAAGTAGAGCCAACCGCCCTTGATGGAGTTCTTGTTTTCCTCAATGACGACAAGGAAGTAGCTCGTGAGGGACATAAGCTCAAAGGCGACCAGGAACCAGAACACGTTGTCGGCGGTGATGACGAGCATCATCGAGGCGACGAAGGTGTTCATGAAGAAGCCGGCGCGCCCGACCTTGCCCGGGTACTCGTCGAAGTAGGACAGACCGTAGATGAAGCCCGCAAAGGCGAGGATCGAGATGAGGACCACGATCAGGCCCGCAAGGCCGTTAAGCAAGAGCTCGAGACGGGCGAACGGGAAGAAGAAGACCGTGTTGAAGGACGAAACGTCGCCAAGCACGGCCTCGAGGCCCGCGATGAACGACAGCACGGCCGCGACGGCGCCGATAAGGCAGCCGGCGGTCTTGGCGGCGTTATCGGCCTTGATCAGCAGAATCGAGGCGAGCGCACCGATGCACGAGACGGCAAGCGATGCGATAAACAGCGTCATGCTATCCATTGTTTACGCTCCCTTCTGCTTTCTCGGACAGGCCCTGGGACACAGCGGTAGCGTCGACGGCCGGACCGTTTTCGATCGAGCGCAGGCGCTTGGCCTCGTCGAGCTCGCGATCGGCCGCGCCGCCCATGACGGTCAGCGCCTTGGTGGGGCACGCCGCCACACAATGCGGGCCGTCCGGATCGAAGGCGCACAGGTCGCACTTGACAGCGCAGGTGTACTGGCCGGGAGCCCACGTAAGCAGGCTGCTCAGGGACTTAGGATACGAAGGCGTCGGGTCGCACATGCCTGCGACACCGGCGATAGACGTGCCATCGGGATGGATGGCTCCAAAGGGGCACGCGATGGCGCACAGCCTGCACCCGATGCACTCCTGCTCCTTGACGTGGATGCGGTCGCCATCGTGCTCGATGGCATTCACCGGGCAGACCTCGGCGCAGGGGGCACCCTCGCAATGGTGGCAGGCAAGGGCGGCCGAAATACCGCCGGTCTTCACGAGCGCCAGGCGCGGCGTATCCTGAAGACCCTGCATCCGGTGGGCGTCGGCACAGGCGGACTGGCATGTTCCGCAGCCGATGCACCTCTCCGGGTTGATGTCGATGAAGCGGTTCATCCCCACTTCCTTTCAAAATAACGGGCCGGGCTCCCGAACGTACGGGACGCCCGGCCCAAAAAGCCAACGAGAACGGGACTACACGATTTGATTCACGTGCGTCTCGTCGTCGAACTTGGCGGCACCGGGCTCAACGTCCTGGGGAGCGGCGGCGTCGACCAGAGCCTGCTTGAGCTCGGTGTACTGACGCTCGACCTCGCCCTCGGCCCAGACCTGGTCGGCGATAGCGTCGACCTGGCAGGCGGAGAACTTGTCCTCGGGCGTGTGCGAGACCGGGTCGACCTTGTGCATGGTCAGCTCGTTGCACTTGCCGATCCACCACTGGTAGGTCATATAGACCGTGCCCTTGTTGATACGGTCGCTCACGTCGGCGCGGCTGTATACCTGGCCGCGGCGGCTGTGAATCGAGACGATGTCGCCGTTCTTGATACCGCGCGCCTGGGCGTCCGCGGGATTCATGCGGACAAAGCCGGGCTCGTCGGCAAGCAGCGCCAGCGTCTTGCAGTTGCCGGTCATCGAACGGCAGCTGTAGTGGCCGACCTCACGGACGGTGCACAGGATGAGCGGGTACTCATCGTCGGGAAGCTCGGAGGGCGCCTCCCAGTCGTGCGCCATCAGGTTGGCGCGGCCGTCCTTGGTGGTGAACTTGCCACCAGCGAACATGTCGGCCGTGCCGTGGTCGTTCACATCGGTGCTCTTGACCGGCCACTGGGCGTAACCGCCCTCGGGAGCCATCTTCTCGTAGGTCGCGCCCACAAAGTTGGGGCACAGGCTAATGCACTCATTCCAGATCTGCTCGGTGTTGTCGTAGTGCATGGGGTAACCCATGCGCGTAGACAGGTCCGCGAAGATCTCCCAGTCGTGGCGGCACTCGCCCTTGGGCGGAACGGCCGCGTCAAAGTGCTGGAAGCTACGGTCAGACGCGGTAAAGACACCCTCGTGCTCGCCCCAAGAGGTAGCGGGCAGGATGACGTCGGCGAGCATGGTCGTCTGAGTCATAAAGATGTCCTGGCAAATGAACAGATCCAGCTCGGAGAGCGTCTTGCGCATTCCGGCCGAATCGGGCTCGGTCTGGACCGGGTCCTCGCCGTAGTTGTAGAAGCAGTGCACCTTGCCCTCGTCGACCAGGTGACCCAGGTCGGTGAGCTTGTAGCCCTCCTCGAGCGGGAGCTTTTCCTCGGGCACGCCCCAGGCCTTGGCAAACTTGGCGCGAGCGGCGGGGTCGGTGACTTTCTGGTAGCCAGGGTACAGGTTGGGCAGCATGCCCATATCGCAGGAGCCCTGGACATTGTTCTGACCGCGCACGGGCGCGAGGCCGGAGTTGGGTTTGCCGATCTGGCCGGCAACGCAGGCGATGGAGGCGATGGTGTGCACCGTCTTCAGGTTCTGCTTCTGCTGGCATACGCCCATACCCCAGCCAATGATGGCAGAGGGCTTCGCCGTGGCGTACATCTCGGCAGCTTGGTGGATCAGCGCGGGCTCAACACCCGTGATGTCCTGTACGGATTCGGGAGTGTAGTTCTTGATGGTCTCCCACCACTCGTCAAAGCCGTTCGTGTGCTCGGCGACGAATTCCTTGTCGTAGAGGCCATCGTTGACCAGACAGTTGGCAAAGGCGTTGAGGAACGCAACATTGCAACCGTTCTTGATCGGAAGGTAGAGATCGGCGATACGCGCGGTTTCGATATGGCGCGGGTCGGCGACGATGATCTTGCAACCCTTTTCTTTGGCTCGCACGATACGCCTTGCGACGATGGGGTGCGAATCGGCAGGGTTATAGCCGAAGAGGAAAATGCAGCCCGCATCCTCCATACCGGGGATGGAGCATGACATGCAACCTGAACCAACCGTGTCCATCAGACCGAGGACAGTAGGGCCGTGTCAAGTACGGGCGCAGTTGTCCACGCTGTGGGTGCCGATGCACGCACGCGTAAACTTCTGCATGACGTAGTTCGCCTCATTGCCGCCGCCTCGCGAAGAGCCGGTGGTCATGACAGCGTTAGGACCATATTCGTCAATTATGGCCTGCATCTTAGATGCGGTGAAATTTAGTGCCTCGTCCCAGCTTACGCGCTCAAGATCCGCGCCCTTGGTGCGGCGGATCATCGGGTGCAGTACGCGAGGAGTCAAGATCTTGGTGTCGTTGATGAAGTCGTAGCCGCTCATGCCCTTAAGGCACAGCTCGCTCTGGTTGGTGATGCCGTTGAGCGGTTCGGTACCCACGACCTGGCCGTTTTGGACCAAGAGGTTAAACTGGCAACCGGCGCCGCAGTACGGGCAGATCACTTTATGCTTCTCCATGACACCCTCCTTCCTTTCTCTGCTACCGAATACTCGGTTCTTATTTGACAATCATTGGGCCTGTATGGCCGGCCGTTTACGCCTCGTTTTCGATGGTGGCGCGGGCACGCTCGGCAGTCAGTTCTGCCAGGCGCTCCTCGTCTACCAGGGTGAGGCCCTTGGTCGGGCACGCCTCGGCACACGCCGGACCGCCGGGACGGTCCACGCACAGGTCGCACTTGAGCACGAAGCTCTTGGTCTGTGAACCCACGCGCACGTCACCCATCAAGACGGGGACCTGCGTGGTCGCCACGCTCACGGCGCCAAAGGGGCATGCCATGACGCAGCTCTTGCAGCCGATGCAGTTGTCCTCGTTGACGCCGATACGATGGTTCTTTGGATCAAAGAACAAGGCGCCCGTAGGACAGGCCTTCGCGCACGGAGCGTCCTCGCAGTGGTGACATGCCACCGGCGCGGAGATCTCGTAGGTGCGCGTTACGCGCAAGCGAGGTGCGGCGATGTTGCCGGGAATATCGTGTGCCTCGATGCACGCCGCCATACAGGTTTGGCACCCAATGCAGCGCGAAGAATCGGCTACGACTCGTTTATTGCCCATGTTGTTCACTCCCTCCTGAATCCCATGCCGGAGAGACCCTGTCGACGTTGCCCCGGACCGCCCGTGATCCGGCATCGACGTATCGAGCACATGCGGCGAAACAGGCACTTCGATAGAATTCCTCCAACGATATACAGGTTAAATATACGCAGTTGCAGGTGGCAAACTTGAGGATAGGCCCTGCAATACGGGTGTATTGCAGGGG
Source organism: uncultured Collinsella sp. (assembly GCA_902494135.1). Classification (GTDB taxonomy): domain Bacteria; phylum Actinomycetota; class Coriobacteriia; order Coriobacteriales; family Coriobacteriaceae; genus Collinsella. Next base: position 13,007 of record CABUSE010000019.1, read on the forward strand.
TTTTGGCAGGTTGGAATTATTCTCGATAGGATATAAAGGTGAGTGTATTACATGCGTACGCCCAAGAAAGATTTCACGCTCATTTCTAAAGGATGTAGTACGTTTGTAATATCGTTTACACTCAATTACTCTAGTGCAATAAAGTAGTGGTTGTAAAATTGGCTATTATTAGCCGATGTTGTATTTGTTATTCAAATTGCACGCTCATTAAGGGAGGCCAGTGATGTCATCGACTCAAAAACGAGCCATCCTGCAGGTGCGCATTCGCGAGGAAGACAAGCAGCATGCCGAGCGTCTCTACGACGCTATGGGCACATCGCTCGCCGAGGCTGTCCGTCTATTTGTCGCGCAGAGTATTTTGATGCGCAAGCTCCCCTTTCAGCCGGTCGCCGTGCGCTCCAAGGACGGCACGGCCGCCTATGGATTGCTCAAAGCATATGGGGACCCCAATCGCCGCTCCGAGGAGCGCAATGCCTGGATTGAATACCTAGCCACAGAAAGCGACGAGTCGGTTTTGGGTCCCGAGGAAGTAGATATCCATGAGTAGCACCATCATCGACGAGACCGTCATCCTGCGCTACCTGCTTGACGACGACGAAGTTCTGTCACCGCGTGCCGCCAAGGTCATCGCCACGCGCACCGCTCGTGTCTACCCCGAAATCATCACGCGCGTCGTGGTCACGCTGCGCGACGTCTATAAGGTTCCCCGCGTTGAGATTGCCGCGGCCTTGAAAAGGCTGCTCGATGACGTCATGGTCGACGAGCCCACCGTTGTCGCCCTTGCCGTCAAACTCTTTGGCAAGACCCATATGGACTTTACCGACTGCCTCCTCGCAGCCCGAACCGCCATCTACAACGATGATGTCGTGAGCTTTGGCAAGCCCATCATCCAAGGCATGATCGACTACCGCCGCCAGCGCCAAACCGCCGCCGACGCCCGCAGCCGAAGCACCGACGCCCGCGGACACGGCACCGACTCCACCATCGACAAGCTCCGCCACCACGGTCGCCACTAACCGGCAGGCAACGGCATCGCCCGCCCCTCAGCCCCATCCCCTCCTAAGTTGCGGTGAAATACGGACTGTTTCATGCCTTTAAAGGCCTCGATAGTCCGTATTTCACCGCAACTTATTGAAGGTTGGCTGCGAACGATTTCTCTATCGGGAGTCGGCGTAGGGTTTTGTTGTCGGAATACCGTAACCGCGCATCATGGCACCGAACGATTCTACTTCGTAGGTGTCCGAGAGTTTGAAATGAATGACGTTGTGGCCCATGGCGCGAAGGTTCGCATCGCGCATGAGGGCCGCTCGATAGGTTTTTGCCGCCGCTTGCTCCGGATCATTTTGAGCTTCGTCTTCAAACTTACCCAGCCCATGCAGCTCTGCCAGCGTCCATGAGCCGTCTGGCATCTGCCAGCCATAATCTGCTAGATAATAGCCAGCGTTTCCTGGTCGCGGTATCTCAACTTGAAGCTCAGGCGCGGCAACCCCAGCGAGAATCATCGCTGCTCTCGCCTCGGACTCGCCGCCATTGTCTGACCTGCCATCCATATGCTCAAAAACGTCAAAAGCACGCGCGATGCCATGCAACCCTCGGCAATTTGCCTGCGCATATGCCCGCAGCTCTTCGCGTTCGACATCGTACTCACGGGCCAAGCCATCGACATAGCCCAGCGCATAACGAAAGGCGCTCGTTCGAGCGATATCAACAACCGTTCGATACGGATCCGTCAGCGTAAACAGACCGAGACGCCACACTTCGCCCACCCGCCAGCGCTTGTATTCAACGAACTCATACGTATCACGCCTTGTAGACCGTGGCAGCAGTACTTGCACTTTATCCAGAAGCGTATACGCCGAGCCGATGCCGTAGAGCAGCGCTGCTGTCGATCCGCAAAACACAGCATCCGGTTCAACGACCGCAATAGCGGATGCCAGCTGAAAGATGCGATCTTCAACCCCAAGATTATTCCAATAGACCGGATCCGCATACACGTGGTTGTAAAGACGAAGCATGAGCTCTTCCTGCATAAGCTCACGCGCACGGCGTTCATCCCAAGGATCAATTGTTATAAGCAGCTGTCCATCTTGATGAATTCCAACGGCCGAGAATAGCATTCTTGCATATGACTGCGGAAAATGTTTGCCTTTATCGAGCATGGCCAACCCCATAACCATCACGGCGGAGAGAATACCATTACGCTATCGCATGCTTCCGTCCGCAGGCCTTGCCAAAAGCTGACCAAAAGCTTGACGTCGCAGGTCAGAGCTTCAAAAAATATTTCCACTCTCGGTAGACGGTCGCTACGACCCTCCCAACGGCATCAAAATCCAACCTTACAAATAGTTGCGGTGAAATACGGACTACATGGGCCATAAAAGCCGGAAAACAGTCCGTATTTCACCGCAACTTAGGAGGGGATGTGGGGTCCCCGGCATGTATATGAAAACAGCTCTGGTCCCAAAAGGAGCCAGAGCCGTTCGTCTATCTTATGGAGCGGGCGACGGGAATCGAACCCGCGTCATCAGCTTGGAAGGCTGGGGTTCTACCATTGAACTACGCCCGCAAGATATGGTCGGGACGACAGGATTTGAACCTGCGA
>CABUSE010000020.1 GCA_902494135.1 uncultured Collinsella sp.
AACCCCGATGCCATCGATACCGCCATGGCCAACCGCCAGACGTCTTGGGATCGCGAGAAGTTCTTTGAGCTCGACGACGAGCGCCGTGCCGTCATCACCGAGGTCGAGGAGCTCCAGGCTACGCGCAATGCCGAGTCCAAGAAGATCGGCGCCCTGATGAAGGAGGGCAAGAAGGACGAGGCCGAGGCCGCCAAGGAGGCCGTGCGCGCCGTCAACGAGAAGATTGACGGTCTGGCCGAGCGCCGTACTGCTCTCGAGCAGGAGCAGTACGACTTCATGGCTCACCTGCCCAACATTCCTTGCGAGGCCACGCCGTACGGCAAGGACGAGGACGAGAACATTGAGCGCCGTCGTTGGGGCACCCCGCGCGAGTTCGACTTCGACTTTAAGCCGCATTGGGATCTGGGCACCGATCTGGACATCCTCGACTTCGAGCGCGGCAACAAGCTCTCCGGCAGCCGTTTTACCGTTCTCGGTGGCGCTGGCGCCCGCCTGGAGCGCGCCCTCATCAACTTCTTCCTCGATACGCACACCAGCCGTGGTTTTAAGGAGTGGTGGCCGCCCATCGTCGTCAAGCGTCAGACCATGTTTGGCACGGGTCAGCTGCCCAAGTTCGAGGACGACGCCTACCACGTCTCGGGCGACAACTTCCTGATCCCCACCGCCGAGGTCGTGCTTACCAACCTGCACGCCGGCGAGGTCCTCGATGCCGACACTCTGCCGCGTCGCTACACCGCCTTCACCCCCTGCTTCCGCGAGGAGGCCGGTTCCGCCGGTCGCGACACCCGCGGCATCATCCGTCAGCACGAGTTCGACAAGGTCGAGATGGTCAAGTTCGCTAAGCCGGAGGAGTCCGACGATGAGCTCGAGAGCATGACCGCCGAGGCCGAGTACCTGCTGCAGCAGCTGGGCCTTCCGTATCGCGTGATTAGCCTGTGCACCGGCGACTTGGGCTTCTCTGCCCGTCAGACCTACGACGTTGAGGTCTGGCTGCCGAGCTACAACGCCTACAAGGAGATTAGCTCCTGCTCCAACTGCGGTGACTTCCAGGCTCGCCGCGCCAACATCAAGTATCGCGACCCCGAGAACTTCAAGGGTTCGCGCTACCTGCACACGCTCAACGGTTCTGGCCTGCCGGCCGGCCGCACCATGGCTGCCATTCTGGAGAACTACCAGAACGCCGACGGCACCATCACGATCCCCGAGGTTCTGCGTCCTTACATGGGCGGTCTCGAGAAGATCGAGCCGGTCGCGTAACTTGGCTGCATAGGGGATATGCAAGGGCGCTCCTTCGGGGGCGCCCTATTTCGTGCGCAGGTCCATATCATGCCGTGCGGACAGCTCAATAGAAAACACACGAACAACTGTTCTGTATACAGCTATCTACCTGTTATGCTTTTGCTAAATAAGAGCGAGAGAAAGGGGACGCGATGGAGCTGTTTGATGATCGGGTGGTTTTGTTTGAGAGCGACGAGGGTGGGGAGTACCTGCTTGTAACGTGTGAGCCGTCTGGCATGGGTGGCCTGGTGGTTCGACAGACGAGTGAGGGTCCGTTGACACAATGGTGTTTTGAGGAGTCGCCGCATGTGGTCGAGACCTTTGTGACGCACGTGGGGCTTGTGGCGCTGGAGCACTTCTATGGAGTTGGGACTTCCAACCAGGTCGCGCGCATGCTGAGCATCTCGTTTGCCGATTATGATTGTGCCCAGCGGGTGAGATCGCTCCTGAGGGAACTTGATGCCAAGTTTGACGTGATCGAAAAGCCAATCGATCGTACGGGGAACGGCGGTATATGCGGAGCAGCATGACAAAACTGCGTTTCACAAAAAAGTTTGAGATTGAGCTTGACTCCAATAAGCTAAAGTGGTTTTATATGTCTTGCGCTGCGGCGTTACCTCAGCTGGATAGAGGGTCTGACTACGAATCAGAACGTCATAGGTTCGAATCCTATACGCCGCACCAATCGAACTTGAAGCCTCCGGCAACGGGGGCTTTTCTTTTACGCCGGCACCGCACGGATTCGAACCTCGGTCGAGGTACGAGCATCTTAATCATCACTTCGTAAAATTTTTCCAAATTGTCGCTTGACCCATCGAGGGGTCACGTGCATAATAATCCGTGCGTTGCGGCGTTACCTCAGCTGGATAGAGGGTCTGACTACGAATCAGAACGTCATAGGTTCGAATCCTATACGCCGCACCAATTGAGTTTTTAGCCTCCGGAAACGGGGGCTTTTCCTTTACGGGGGCATTGCGGAGATTCGAACCTCGTTCGAGGCGCGAGCGTCAAGAAAACGCGGAGCGTTTTTAGCGAGCGGGCGAGCGCGCCGGCAGGCGGGCGAAGCCGGTGCGCATCCGCGCAGCGGATGCGCGGAATCCTATACGCCGCACCAACTGAACTTTAAAGCCTCCGGTAACGGAGGCTTTTCTTATATCGCGATGCGTCGAAGATAGCATCAAGTGGTCAAAATGAGTAAAAATCAAATTTGATAACTTTTTTCGAAAATTGCTTGACCTTTATTCAGTCGATGTGCATAATAATCAACAAGTCGCGGCGTTACCTCAGCTGGATAGAGGGTCTGACTACGAATCAGAACGTCATAGGTTCGAATCCTATACGCCGCACCAATTGAAATTGAAAGCCTCCGGCGACGGGGGCTTTTCTTTTATGCCGCCACCGCATGGATTCGAACCTCGGTCGAGGCGCGGGCGTAAAGAAAACGCGGAGCGTTTTTAGCCCGCGGGCGAGCGCGCCGGCAGGCGGGCGAAGCCGGTGCGGATCCGCGCAGCGGATGCGCGGAATCCTATACGCCGCACCATTTGAGATTAAAGCTCCCGGCAACGGGGGCTTTTCTTTTACGCCAGCTTGAGTGCTTTCGTCCAAAGGGACGATTTCCTGTCGACTCGTGTAAGATTCCGAGTAGGTGTCGCGGCCCATCCGCGACCACTCCTTCTCTCAACGACCGATCAGGGTGATATTTCGTGGCAGAGCGTCCGACATACAGGCTCAGGTTTCTCGATCCCAAAAAGCGCTTTCCGGCGATGCCCGAGCAGCCTGCGGGGCGCTCATATGGCGTGGTCTGGAAACTCTTTGGCGAGGACCAGCATGAATCTTGTTATGTCGTCGAATTCGTTGGCAAAAGTCATGTGTCGCTTTTGGGCTACGTAAGCGTTTCGGGTGAGGTGTACAAGGTGGACCGCCCCGTCTGCGAGGCTCCGCTGCCCAACGATCCCGACATGGAACTGGTCCTTGACGAGTCGGATTCCAGTATTGGTGAGATTATGGTAAGGGAAGCCAACGGTGCAATGCGCGCGTGTGCGCAAACTGCCGGCTCTCCCGAAGGCCCCATGCGCGAGCAGTCCGACCACGAGACATGGAATTCGACCCGCGCCCTTCCTTACGGCGAGTTCATGGCCTCGATGTTCTTGCGCTACGTGATATTTGCCAACTCCGAAAGCGCTATTGTGAACACGGCGGACGCCGGCGGACTCGACGAGGGTATGCAAAACGTAGTCGACAAGATCAAGCTCGTAAAGTTGCCCGAGCCGGTCGAGGTGTTTTTGGGCTTTAACACGGCACCGCTCCCCGATGCTATCGAGACGCTGCTTTACCGCGTTGACCATGCCGAGAATCCGAGCGGTATCGAGCGCTATGCCGCCGCCCTTATGAGCGAAATTGACTTGCCCCGCCTGCGCACCATCGCTGCCAAGTCCGAGATGAGCCTGGCTCGCATTGATCGCTCAAAGATTTTCTATCTCAATTTTGATCGTAGCCTGCTGGACCAGGACGAGATTGACATGCTGCTTGCCGTCGAGTGCCGTCTCAACCGCCTCTCCGGCATCCTTGAGCGCATCGGGGCCGGATTGGTCCCTACGGCATCCTCGCCGAGCCTTGAGGGCTGCGCGCTCTTTGATGCGTGGCATATCGCCAAGACGACCAACGATGTTCCCCGACTGCTCGATACGGCTTCGAGCGATAACCCGTGGGGCAAGCCGGGTACGGTGGCTTGCCAGCCGGGCGGCGAGTGGGACGTGCGCACCCGTTTTGCGCGAATCGTTGAGGCGCTCAACGTGGTCACGCGGCTCGACTATACCTATCGGGCAAACGTTGCCGAGGGGATTATGCTCGTTCGGTTTGGGCAGTCTGTCGTTGATGCCATGCCGCAACGTGAATACGACGCTCAGGATGACGCCTGGCGCGAGCTGGACGAGGACACGCGGGCGATCTGGGCCGCGGAGCACGATGCGCGCGTGGCACTCACGCTTGCGGCAGCGTGTTTTGCCGCGGGCACCTGCATCACGCGCTGCTATGTGCAGATTGCTGCTACCGACAGTGAGCAGGGCGAGCGCGTTGTCGCAACGTATTTCTTTGGGCGTGCGGCCTATCTGGCCGATTGCGTGCCTGTCGCCAAGGATCTTGAGAGCATGGACATGGACGATATGCCGTGCAAGCGTGTGCTTGAGGCGTATGAGTCAACCGCTCCGGAGACGATTGAGCCTGCGGAGGTTCATGCTCGTCCGCGTGATGACCATCGCACGCTGCCGCCGGCGCTGCGCAATCTGCTGCTTGCCGATACGGCTGACGAGTTGGAGGTCATGGAAGAGGACGACGACCCATACGTGGCCCGTGTTGTTGAATTGCGCGAGCAGGCAAAAGTCGACCGTACAGGTGCTTTTGAAGGCTTTTCCCGTCTTGTCGAGGAGTTGGAGGCTAAGTGCGCCGTCGCCGAGCTTTTGGCGACAGGTCCGGTTCAAACGCAGTTTTGCGATAACCAGCTGGTGCGCATGGTGCTACCGGTGTTGGAAGAAGACCGCTCGGTGCGGATCCTTCGTGCGCCCGATGCGCTGTACTTTGCCCAGCACGAGATTTGCAGCTTTTACGCCGAGCAAGAGGACTTTGAACGAGCACTGCCCGAGGTGCGCCATCTTTACGATCTGGCGCGCTCGTCCATGCAATCGCACTTTGCGCTCATCAACGTGCTTGCGCGTCTGGAGCGCTTTGACGAGATTATCGAGGTGGCGCGCCACGGCCTACGTATTGCCAGCGATCGTTCTGCAATTGGCTACCTGTTCTACCGCTTGGCGTTTGCCTATTGGAATTGCGATCAGCTCGACCTGGCGCTGGCTTGTTACCGTCTAGTGCCGCGCGGCGAGGAGTCGGGCAGCAGCGCGCTGGAAGAAATGCAGGGCCTTATGAACGAGATGGGCGTCAGCGAGCCTCCGACGTTCGAAGAAGCGGTCGAGACCATCCACAAGGCTGGACTTGAGTTGCCGCCAGTGTCCGCCGTGACGAATCAGCTGGCAGATGCCGCTGTGCAACTGGTCGACAACGGCTTCTTTTTCCTGGCACGCGGTTGCATCTTCCAAATGTGGCGCACCATGGGCAACGACGAGCTCGGCTCCCTCAACCGCTCGCTGGGGTAGGCGAAGCTTCCAAGGAGGAAAGGATGCTAGGCAATTAGAAAATTTCCTCTTGCCCATCCTTGGCTGTTTGGTTACTATAGAACGGCTGTTACGGAGAGCTGACCGAGAGGCCGAAGGTGCTCGCCTGCTAAGCGAGTATGCCCCAAAAGGGCATCTGGGGTTCGAATCCCCAGCTCTCCGCCAGTTTAACTTTAAAGAAGGGTCCCATCGGGGGCCCTTTTTTATTATCGAGAAAGGGCGCTGGGGATTCGAACCCTCAAAAAAAGGAGGCATCCTTTCGGACACCTCCTTTCAGCGAGTGTATTGTTCTTCGATCTTACATCTCGGGCGCCTTGGCGACGGTCTCGCTTTCTGCCGTGAGTGGGCGGTTGTCGATGCGGCGGCCCAGGCGGTCGAGCTTCACAAGGAGCCACTCAATGGGATTCGGCCCTGCGCCTTCCTCGTCGGCAACCAGGTCCATAACGGCGATTTTGGTGCCGTCCTGCTTGAGAGTAACACTGCCCACCTTGTCGCCCACATGCACCGTGCCCGAAAGATCGTCGTAGCTAACCTTTTCGGTCACCTCGCCGGCAAGGGAAAACACGGTCGCTTGCGCCGTAGGATCGGCGAGTGTGGCGTCGATTGTCTTATCCGTCCAGTCGGTTTGGCCAATGCGCGCCATAAGCGGGTTGCCGTTGGCGGTCTTTTCCTGCGTGTTGGCGATTGCGACCGTCACCTTGTGGCCGTAGTACCAGTTGGCAAGGGTGGCGGTATCGGTAAAGCGCTGATCGGTGGTGGTGGAGTTCAAAATAACGGTGTAGATCTCGTCGCCGTCGCGGTTGTAGGCGCTCGTAAAGCAATAGCCCGCGTCGTCGGTGGTGCCGGTCTTGCCGCCGATGTTGCCATCTTGGCCCAGCAAATAGTTATGCGTGTCCATGGAATGCGAATGGTCGGTGCCGTCGGCGCCCGTGACCTCGATCCAGGAATCCTCGCTCGCTACGACCTCGCGGATCGTGTCGTTTTTCATGGCCTCCTGCATCATCAGCGCTACGTCGTGTGCGGTTGAGTGCATATTGCCAGCCCACTCATCAAAGTCCAGACCATGCGGGTTTTCAAAAAGCGTACCGGTGCAGCCGAGCTTCTTAGCGCGCTCGTTCATGGCCTTCACAAATGTGGCCTCGGCGTCTTTGGTCTTGGGGTCGATCTTCTTGCCCACATATTCGGCGAGCACGATGGCGGCGTCGTTGCCCGAGGGAATCATCAGACCGCGTAGTGCCTGCTCCACGGTAAGCTCGTCGCCTTCGAGCAAGCCGGCGGTCGAATTACCCACGGTGGCTGCGGCGTTGCTCACCGTGACCTTCTCGTCCATCTTGCAATTCTCGACGGTTAGGATTGCGGTCATGACCTTGGTGATCGAGGCAATCTTGACCTGCTCATCGGCGCCGCGGGCATAGTAGACGGTGCCGTCTTTGCCCATGACGAGGGCATTGGTCGCATCGATATCGGGCAGGTTTTCGGCCGTGATACCGCGCACATCGGCGGTTTTGCCGCAAACATTGTCGGTCGTGAGCACTTGGGCGCCGGCGACGGTGGGCACGCCGGCGGCAAGGGCGATAGCGCAGACAAAGCCGGCGGCAAGCTGGGCTGAGCGCTTTGCAAAAGAGGTGAGGGACTTCACAGATTTCGCTTTCGACGGGATGGTCTCTTCTGAAACTAGAGTATATCGTTTGCCGGCGTCGGCGATCATCGCGTGCGCGCTTGGCCCACATCCGCACCCGAACGGGCACAAGGGTGCTTAAGGCCGACTTAATCACCCACGCTTGTTGTGTGTGGCGTGCGTCGCCTCAGGCATAATGGAGCGCGAGAGGAGCACGCATGAACGAGCGCATTTTGGTAGTTGATGACGAGAAGGCCATCGCCGACTTGGTTGGCATCTACCTTACAAAAGAGGGCTTTGATGTCCAGATTGCCTATAGCGGGGCCGATGCTGCCAAGGCGATTTTGGAGCAGGAGTTCGATCTGGCGCTGCTTGATGTCATGCTGCCCGATATCGATGGGTTTGAGCTGCTGCGTACGATCCGTTCCAGCCATACCTATCCCGTGATCATGCTGACGGCGCGCGATGCCCAGCAAGACAAGATCGGGGGCCTTTCGCTTGGCGCGGACGATTACGTGGTTAAGCCGTTCCGTCCGCTGGAGCTCATCGCGCGCGTGCACGCTCAGCTTCGCCGCTACACCAGCTACGGTAGCCGTGCACAGGCGGCTGAGTCGCCGACCATTCAGCTCGACGGCTTGGAGATCAACCGCGATGCTCGTTCCGTGACAGTGGACGGTTCACCGGTTCGCCTCACGCCCACCGAGTATTCAATCTTGCTGTATCTGGTCGAGCATCGCGGCAGCGTGGTGGCCGTGGAGGACCTGTTCCGCGCGGTGTGGAACGAGGACTTTATGCCCGGCTCCAACAATACGGTGATGGTGCATATTCGCCACTTGCGCGAAAAGATCGGCGACGACGCACAAAAGCCACGCTTTATCAAAAACGTCTGGGGCGTCGGCTACATCATCGAATAACGCTTTTCGCTTGTGAGGATCTTGATATGACAAAAGACGATAGGCAAGCGTTCGAGGTGCCCGATCGGCTCTTTGAATACGTGAGGTCGGTCGTCGACAACCGCGCGCTTGCAACGGTGCTGCTCTTTTTGCTGAGCCTGCTGCTGATTGGCATCGACAACATCGTCGGAATCTTGGCGGTGCTGCTTGTCGGCTTTTTGCTGATCGATCGATTTGAGATCGTGTGCCGCTGCGTGGTGATTGGCGGCGCCGCGTGGGCCATGACGTTGGCGATTGGCGCCATGGCGCTCGGCGGCATCGAAGGGCCGGTGCTGTTCGATGCCGGCTTTGTATTCAACATGCTTGGCTTTGTGCTGGCGCTTGCCGCGTGCGTGCTGTTCTTGTGTGGCCGCGCCCTGTACTACCAGGGCTACGAGCAGGGCGAGCAGCATGCCGATTGTGTGCTGGCCGCTCGTATTCAAGATCGCCTGATCGATCACCCCGACACCTGGGATAACATCGACGGCGACTTCTTGGAGGTCGAGGGCGCCCTTAACCGTGTGCGTGACCGTGAGCGCAAGGTGCAGCAAGCTCTGCGTGACGAGTCGCATCGCAAGGACGATTTGGTCACGTACTTGGCACATGACCTACGCACCCCGCTTGCCAGTGTGGTGGGCTATCTTTCGCTGCTGCAAGAGGCTCCCGAGCTGCCGGTTGAGCAACGTTCGCACTTTACGGGCGTGGCGCTCGACAAGGCGCACCGGCTCGATACGCTCATCGAAGAGTTCTTCGATATCACGCGCTTTGACTTCCACGATATCGTGCTCACGCGCGGCTATGTTGATCTGGGGTTGCTGCTGGCTCAGGTGGCTGACGAGTTCTATCCCATCCTCAACGAGCAGCATAAGGAAGTCCAAGTTGATATTCGCGAGGACCTGACGGTGCTCGTGGATGGCGACAAAATGGCTCGCGTGTTCAACAACATCATGAAAAACGCTATTGCCTATAGCTATGAGGGCTCGACCATCACGATCGAGGCCAGACGCCGGGACGGCGGTGGCGTGCGCGTGCGCTTTATCAATCAGGGCGATCCCATCCCTGAGGCAAAGCTCAAGGTGATCTTTGAGAAGTTCTATCGCCTGGATGCGGCGCGTGCGACCAATCGCGGCGGCGCTGGACTTGGGCTTGCCATCGCCAAGGAGATCGTATGCGCGCACGGCGGTACCGTTGCATGTGAATCGACGCCCGAACACACGATATTCACCATCGAGCTGCCCGCCGCATAGCCAGTGTGCCCTTACAAACACTTGACAATGCGCTCACGTGCATATGAGCCGCGATTCCTACTATCGATACTGCTGAATTGATATCGATGTGGAGGTATGCGGTATGACGGCTGCTGCGGCTGTGGAGCCCACGGAGCTTGAAGAACTCATGAAAGCGCAGGCCGAGGCCGCGCACGAGCGCGAGGTTGGGGATGCGACTCGCCCCACGGCAGAGGATCTTGCCGCCTCGCCGACGCGTATCGATGTCGAGGGCCTCGACCTGTTCTATGGCGACCACCATGCGCTCAAGGACGTGAATATCAAGATCCGCGACAAGCAGATCACCTCGTTCATCGGGCCTTCGGGCTGCGGAAAGTCCACGTTGCTGCGCTGCTTTAACCGCATGAACGACGGCATCAAGGATTGCCGCATCGAGGGCAAGATTGCGCTCGATGGTCAAGATATCCTGGGCGACTACGACATCTGCCGCCTTCGCCAGCGCGTGGGCATGGTGTTCCAGCGCCCCAACCCGTTTCCCATGAGCATCTACGACAACGTCGCGTATGGTCCGCGCGGTATGGGTGTGCGCGATCGCGCTGCGCTGGATGAGCTGGTCGAGGACTCCCTTCGTCGCGCTGCGCTATGGGATGAGGTCAAGGACAAGCTCAAAGAGTCGGGTCTGGGTCTTTCGGGCGGCCAGCAGCAGCGTCTGTGCATCGCCCGCGCACTTGCCGTGCAGCCCGACATTCTGCTGATGGACGAGCCGACCTCGGCACTCGACCCTGTGTCGACGCTGGTGGTGGAGCAGCTGGCCTGCGAGCTCAAAGAGACCTGCACGCTCGTGGTCGTTACGCACAATATGCAGCAGGCGGCGCGTATCTCCGATTCGGTCGCATTCTTTTTGCTGGGTGAGCTGGTGGAGCACGCGCCCACCGCGCAACTCTTCAAGAATCCGACCGATCCGCGCACGGCGGATTATTTGACGGGACGTTTTGGCTGATACCATCTAGTAAAGGTACCTTTAGGGTTAAGATGCGGTCATGCCGGCCGCAAAGGGGTTCAACATGATCTATTACGTCGAGGACGATGACAACATCAGGGATTTGACGGTCTATGCACTGCGCAAGCAGGGGATTGAGGCCGAAGGCTTTTCGTGCGACGGTGAGTTTAAGGCTGCCGTGGCGCGACGGGTACCCGATGCCGTCCTGCTCGACATCATGCTGCCCGATACCGATGGCTTGGCGATTATGCGTCGACTGCGTGCCGATCGCCTGACGGCGACGGTGCCCATCATGATGCTTACCGCCAAGGATACCGAGCTCGACAAGGTGATGGCGCTCGATGGCGGTGCCGACGATTACCTGACTAAGCCGTTTTCGCTCATGGAGCTTGCGAGCCGCTGCCGCGCACTGCTGCGTCGCGGCGGCATGGTCAAGCAGGCGAGCGATGTGCTCAGCGTGGGCGACATCGTGCTCTCGCCCAGCCATCGCGAGGTGACCGTTGCCGGCGAGCCGCTTAAGCTCACCCTGCGCGAGTTCGACCTGCTCGAGTACCTCATGCGCAAGCCCGGCGTGGTCTTTACCCGCGAGTCGTTGCTGCAGAGCGTGTGGGGCTGGGACTTCGACGGCGGTTCGCGCACCGTTGACGTGCACGTGCAGACGCTTCGCCAAAAACTGGGCGAGCATGCCAGCGCCATCGAGACCGTGCGCGGCGTGGGCTACCGCTTGGCCGAGCCTTCTGCCGGTGATGGTGCCGAAGGTGACGACACCGCGGCCACCGCATCGGAGGAGTAACCCGTGGTCTTCGCCCCCCAGGGAAAACATACGCTGTCGCACCGCGTTTTTGTGACGATCTTTGTCTGCGCCATGGCGGTTATCGTGGCGTTTACGGTGCTGGGTGCGTTCTTTGTGCAAAACACCTTGGCGGATGCCACGAGTACCAATCTGGCGCAGGAAACCGAGCTCATTGCTGCCGCTCTCGACGAACAGCAGGAGCCCATCCCGTTCTTGCGTAGCCTCGATCGAGAGGACTTGCGCATCACGCTGATTAACAAGGATGGATCGGTTGCCTACGACAACGAGGCGTCGCCTTCCACACTGCCCAACCATGGCGATCGCCCCGAGGTCATCGAGGCCTTTGAGAGTGGTTCGGGTTCCGCGGAGCGCGCAAGCTCTACGCTCGACGAGATTATGCTGTATCGCGCCGTCGCCCTTGATAACGGCCAGGTTGTCCGCTTGGCGCAGGCCCAGCCTGGCGTTGCGGCGATTTTGCTGTCGATGGTGGCGCCGATGCTGCTTATCGCAGCAGCGGGTGCGGTACTCTCGTTTTTTATGGCGCGCCGCGAGTCCCGTGCCATCATCGCGCCTTTGCAAGAGGTGGATTTGGACCACCCACGCCGTAGCTATGAGCACGCCTATGCCGAGATGGTCCCCATGCTTGAGCGTATTGAGTCGCAGCGCCAGGAGCTCAAGCGCCAAATGGCGGTGCTGGCGGACAACGACCGTATGCGCCGCGAGTTCACGGCGAATATCACCCATGAGCTCAAGACGCCGCTTACGGCGATTTCGGGCTATGCCGAGCTCATCGCAAACGGCATGGTCGAGGGCGAGGGCGACCTGCGCAACTTTGGCGGTCGCATCTATCGTGAGGCGGGCCGCTTGGCAGCGCTTGTCAACGATATCCTTACGCTGTCTAACTTGGACGAGGCCGAGCGTGCAGCTGAGGGCGAGGCGGTGCCCATTGGGTCCACGGAGCCTATTGAGCTCTCGCGTGCCATCTACGCGGTCGAGCAGCGCCTTGAACAGGTCGCCCGTCAGGCGAATGTGACGATAAGTCATGAGACCAAGCCTGTGGTCATCGAGGGCGTGTCGCGCTTGATTGACGAGCTCATCTATAATCTGGCAAGCAACGCCATCCGCTACAATCGACCCGGCGGTATGGTTACGCTGCAGTGCGGCACCAACGACGAAGGCCATCCGTTCCTTGCGGTCGCCGACACGGGAATCGGTATCGCGCCTGAAGAACAGGGCAAGGTATTTGAGCGGTTCTATCGCGTGGACAAGAGTAGGTCCAAGGCACGCGGCGGAACCGGTCTGGGGCTTGCCATTGTCAAGCATGCGGCCCTGTATCATCACGCCACGCTCGATCTGTCGAGCGAGTTGGGCGTGGGAACCACCATTACGGTGACGTTTCCCATACAGCAGGACGAGCCATTCGCATAGCGATATAACATAGATATTGATGCAGACGCCGCATTTGACTTTCGGGTGCGGCGTTGTTGTGCAATTTTACGATTGCTTCCGACATTTTTACAGGAGAGCCTGTTTCTTATGTATAGAGTTTGGTCTCGGTAAAAAGATGCGATAACATACGGACAGTTTTGTCAATCCGAACTGGGGAAATGAAAGGCAAGCTGCATGACCCTTCTCGAACTGTTCCAGCTGCTGAAGAAGCACCTTCAGCTGGTCATCACCCTTCCGGTGGTCTGCGCGATCGCCATGGGCATCGTGTCCTTCGTTGCGATGGACAACACCTATACCGCGACGACGAGCATGTACATTCTCGCCAAGACCGACGATAGCGGTCAGATGAGCTACAACGATCTCTCGGCGAGTCAGATGCTTTCCAACGATATCGCCACGCTGCTGGATAGCGATAGCGTTAAGAGCGGCGCCGCCAATGAACTGGGCCTCACCGATCTGGATGACTACAAGGTGTCTGTTTCCTCCGAGACCACCACGCGTGTCATTACGCTTTCGGTTACCGGCACCGATGCCAAGGAGACGGCTAAGGTCGCAAAGGCCATAGCTAGCTCGGTGAGTACGGTCGCTCAGAACGTCGGCGCTGCCCAGAGCATCAACGTTATCGACGAGGCTAAGACCCCCGAAGCCCCCAGCGGCCCCAAGCGTATGCTGTACGTTGCTGTCGCGTTCCTCGCGGGCATCTTTATCGCAGTTGCCTATGTCGTTTTGGCAGACATGCTCAATACCCGCATCCGCGGTGCCGAAGAGGCAGAAGAGCTCCTGGGCATTCCCGTTGTTGGCCGAATTCCGGCTATGAAAGGTGGTAAATAGGCATGGCTAAGGCAAAGAACACCGATAAGCTCGTTGTACAGAATGCCGCCAAGACCCTTCTGGCCAACATCCGCTTTGCGAGCGTGGACGACCCCATTCGCACTATTACCGTCACGTCCTCGATTCCCAACGAGGGCAAGTCTACGGTTTCCATCATCCTTGCCCAGGCTATCGCCACGAGCGGCAAGTCCGTGCTCCTGGTCGAGGCCGATATGCGCCGCAGGTCCCTTTCCGATATGCTCGGCGTTCGTTCGCGCGGCGGACTCTATGCGGTCCTTTCCGAGCAGATCTCCATTGACCAGGCAATTGTCGAGACGGGTCAGAAGAACTTCTACTTCCTCGATGCCGAGCCGCATATTCCCAATCCTGCCGACATCATTGTCTCTCACCGCTTTGCCAAGTTGGTAAAGGCACTGTCCGCCAAGTTCCAGTACGTCATCTTTGATGCTCCCCCGGTCGGCACCTTCATCGATGCTGCCGAGATTGCCAGCCTGACCGACGGTACGCTGTTCGTGGTGCGCGAGGACTTCACCAAGCGCGAGGAGGCACTCAACGCTATCGGCCAGCTTAAGAAGTCCGAAAAGGTCAAGCTCATCGGTACCGTTATGAACTACTGCGAGACCGAGACCAGCGAGTACTACTACTCCTACTACACCAAGGACGGTAAGAAGGTGAAGAAGGGCTCGGACGATCAGGGGACTTCCAAAAAGGGCATCTTCACCAACCGAGCAAACGTTTAGTTGATTAAGGCTGACCTATGCGTGACATTCATTGCCATATCTTGCCGGGTGTAGACGACGGCGCCGCCGATCTCGATGAGAGCTTGGCGATGCTCGAGGCTGCCAAGCGGGCCGGTGTAACCAGAATCGTTTGCACTCCTCACTGCCGTGATCCCTATTTTGATTACGACAAGATGTGGGATGCCTTTGAACTGCTGCGTGATAACGCTGACGGTTTTCCGCTCCAGATGGGCTTCGAGGTCAACCATCGAAAGCTCGTTGAACTTGGTATCGATGCCGCGGAGCACTTGCATTTCGATGGAACCAACGAGTTTCTGCTCGAGCTTTCGACGCATGCCGATGCGTATGCGTTTAGAGAGTACGAGAACACGATTTACGATTTGCAGTGCCGTGGCTACCAGGTGATCATCGCTCATCCTGAGCGCTATCGTGCGGTTCAAAAGGATGTAAGCGTGGCGGAGCGCCTGGTCGATATGGGCTGCAAGCTGCAGGCTTCGGCGGACTTTATTGCCGGCGGTCGCTTTGGTCGCGAAAAAAAGCCGGCACAGCGCCTGTTCGATCAGAACCTGTACAGCTTCATCGCGAGCGATGCCCATAACGTGGGTCATTACGACTGCCTGGCGAAGGCTCGCGCGAAGTTTAGCGTGCGCGGAGCTCATTTTCGCTAATATCTGTCCCTAACGTTCGCATTGAATGAAAGGGCAGCCATGGATATCCAACTTAAGACGGGATGCTTTGATGACGCGGCGTTGGTGCGCCGCGTCGTTTTTATGGACGAGCAGGGCTACGAGAATGAGTTCGACGCTATCGACGAGGATCAGAACTGCATTCATGTGACGCTCTATGTAGACGGCGAGCTTGCCGGTTGCTCGCGCGTGTTTCCCGAGGAGCTTGAGCGCGTGGCTGACGCAGAGGCCCCGGTGTTGCCGGCATGCGACATGGACGAAGGCGTTGCGGCGGGGGAGGCCTACATTATGGGGCGCGTCGCCGTGCTGCCGGCTATGCGTCGTCGCGGACTGGCGAGTGCGATCGTCGAGGCCAGTGCTTCGTGTGCACGCGATGCCGGCGCTAAGCTTATTAAGCTGCATGCGCAGGAATACGTGTTGCCGCTCTATGCAAAGGCGGGCTACACGCAAATTGCCCCGGTAGATTACGAAGACGAGGGCCAGCCCCATGTCTGGATGGCCAAGCGCGTAGATGGCAGATAGGGACGTTCCTTTTCTGCCGGCAGCTGGGGACACTCCTTGGCAATTGACGCATTGGAGCGCTCGGACATACAGTTTTTCGATTCCGTATGTATATATGCGCGCTATTGGGTTATAAAATCTAAGTCTGAACATAGCAGGTCTGCGATGCGGCTCGGGCAACCGGGCCGTTTTTGCGGACGGGGGTAGCGCGAAAGGACTGCACATGCGTCAATTTAAGACCGAGA
>CABUSE010000021.1 GCA_902494135.1 uncultured Collinsella sp.
ACGTTGGACAGGCTTCCGATGGGATGGAACGTGGGCTCCACGTCGGGCAAGTCATATTGCAGGACGGGCTCGAGCATCTGGACGGCGTCGTTCATGTAGGACGTCATCTGGGTGAGCTCGTCATCGGTCAGTGCGATCTTTGCGTACTCGGCGATGCCGCGCACGTCTTTCTCGCTGAGTGCCATAGGCGCTCCCTTCCGCATAACAGATAAACCGCTCTAGTATACAAGGCAACGCCGCTTGGAGCAGGCGCTTTACCTAAATGCAGCGAAAACGTAACGAGGGCGGCGGTTGGCAGGCGGCGGGCCGGCGGTTCTGCAACGAAACCGCACCGTCCATAGCGAAAACCATCTCGCCCACAGCGAAGACCGTCTCGCCCGCAACGAAAACCATCACAACATTCGACGTTTATCGTCAAAATCGCGATTTTCATCGAATGTTGTGATGGTTTGGAAGCCCCGACCACCACAAAGGTGCCTGTCCCCATTGCGGTGGTTCTGAACGATGCCCTATGCCGAGGCTTTGGCCTTGCGGCGCTTGCGGACCGCGTGGATCACGATGTCCAGTAGCAACAGCACAATGGCTACGAACACGATGAGCACGGCAAACTCGCGCTTGCCCCAGTGGCGGCCGGCCAGCGACTTTTGCTTGTCGACGTCCTTCTTGCTGTACTTGGTGCGCACGCAGTGCACCAGCAGGCGATGGTCGTTCACGCCATAGGGCGTGCAAGTAACGAGCGTCACCTTGTCGGCGCCGGGCTCGATGGTCAGCGACTCCATCTCCTCGGGCAGCACCACCTCGGAGTCCACCATCTTGTAGGCGAGCGTCTTGTTCATGGTGTGCAGCAGCACCAAGTCGCCGGGCTCCAGCGAGTGGATGTCGTCGAACATGCTCAAGTTGCGCATGCCCGAGTGCGCGGTGAGCACGCAATGCGTCGAGGTGCCGCCCACCGGCAGGCTCGTGCCCTCCAGGTGGCCGACGCCCGCCATAAGGACTTCTTCGCTCGTGCCGTGGTAGATGGGCATGCTCACGTCGATGGAGGGGATTTCGACCCAGCTCATCATGGGGTCGCGG
The DNA here is from genome assembly GCA_902494135.1 of uncultured Collinsella sp. Classification (GTDB taxonomy): domain Bacteria; phylum Actinomycetota; class Coriobacteriia; order Coriobacteriales; family Coriobacteriaceae; genus Collinsella. The sequence continues at coordinate 1,075 of CABUSE010000021.1, forward strand.
TCAAAGATGAGCTGCTGAGCGTAGGGCTCGATCTGGTCGGCGGGGAGCTCGGTGGCCTCGCCGGCAAGTTGCTCGTTAAAGGAGCGCGCCTGGAGCAGGATGCGCTCGCGCTCCTCGGCAGACAGCGCGTCAACGGTGCTGGACACCGTGCTGATCTGGTTGAACACGCCCGAGGCCTCGAGCCGGTCCAAGATCCACGGCCAGGTCATAAGGCCCACGCCAATAAGGATGATGACGATGGTGATGAGCCGGTCGGCCCAGCGCGGCAGTCGCTTGCGACGGCGCTTGGGCTTGGGCTGAGGGCTTGAGCCGCCGTTGTCCGCGGCATTATTGCTCTTCATATGTTTGGCGCCCTGCACCATCATCGGTCACTCCTCTACAACTCAAGTTGTCTAAACAAATAATAGCCGAATTGCGAGCTTCCGCGCCGGACAACGCAGCCTGGCAGCATTGCGCAGCGCGAGTATGGGCCCGCATTTGAGTTTTCAGAATGTCCCGGATCGGCGGGGCGATTCGGGATACAATATCGATAGAAAACGACGCACCCCGCGTAAATGTTTGGGAGCGCGGGCGGCCTAGTTTTCAGCTTTTGTTAAATGCCCGGGATCCGACCCCCGGGCATTCTTATTTGCGCTTGTTGCGGCGCAAATGCCTTCTACCGTCCGCACCGCGCGTGCGCCTACGGACCTTAAACCGAACCTCATACGAGTCAAGAAACGCGATGACGAACGTGCCCACCGCCGCGAGGGCGGCGAGCGCGTTAAGGAATTTCAGCATTTGGGGACCTCCGATCGAGTCGTCGGCCGCCCGCGCACGGAATGCGTCGCAAGGGTATTTTACTGCGAGTGTATGCACCCACGGCTGGTAAACGCGATTTTGACAAACATTTGTTCGATAGTTACCCACACGGTTCCTCGTCCAGAGGAGCCTAACCGCATTGTCCGGATTTGCCCGATGTGTTTGCGCTTTCAAAATGTCCCGAATCGGCTGGGCAATTCGGGATACAATAGCTACAGGAAACGACGCATCCCGCGTAAGTGTTCGAAAGCGCGGGCGGCCTAGTTTTCTGGTTTTGTTAAATGCCCGGGCCTCTAACCCCGGGCATTCTTATTTGCGCTTGTTGCGGCGCAAATGCCTTCTACCGTCCGCACCGCGCGTGCGCCTACGGACCTTAAACCGAACTTCATACGAGTCAAGAAACGCGATGACGAACGAGCCCACCGCCGCGAGGGCGGCGAGCGCGTTAAGGAATTTCAGCATATGGTGACCTCCGATCGAGTCGTCGGCCGCCCGCGCACGGGATGCGTCGCAAGGGTATTTTACTGCGAGCACTCGCACTTACAGCTGGTAAACGCAATAATTGCAAACATCTGTTCGATATTCATACGCTTGATCCATCGGGCAATGGAGCCTGGCTGCGTTATCCCAAAAAAAACGGGGCAAACTCCAGTGCGGAGTCTGCCCCGAAAAGAGAATGGCAAAGCAAGAACGTGGATGGACGAGAAAAGTGTCCGCAAGTCTCATGGCCAACACATCCCACCTGCCAAAGGGATGGATGAGCGAGCGTTACTCCTGCTCGGACTCCTCGGCCTGCTTACGACTGCGGATGAGGTGCGCCACGCCGATGCACAGCACCGCGCCACCAGCGATCCAAGTGAAGGTCACGCCGTTGAGGCCGGTGAGGGGAAGGCCAACCTGCTTGGTATCGCCAACGGTGATGTTGAAGGTGCCGTCGTCGTTTGTGGTTGTGCCGTCTGCGGCCTCAAGCTTGTTGTCATCCTTCACGTCATTTGGAGTGCCGATGATAATTTGATCCTGTTGTCCATTTGCTTGAAGCGTGTACTCGACATCTTTCAGTTTGGCGTCGGGATCGGTACCCAACTCAGGAGTAATCGTAAAGTTGAAAGAGTTCACGGTCTTATAGCCACCCTGGGGAGCCTCGACCTCCTCAACGGTATAGGTTCCAGTATCGAGTCCCTTGACCGTAAATGTGCCGTCATCGGTAGTCTCAAACCGATATGGCTCGGTGCCAAGTTTTCCGTCACCCTGAACGTACTTATCCGCTGAATCCTTATCATCCGCAGATTTAACCTTGATTGTGAACTTGGCACCATTGAGCACGCGCTCGGTACCCAAGTCGACCTTGTTGACCTTAAGGCCGTAGGTGTAGTCCCTGACAGTGTCGGGCACGGTCTGGCCACGGTCCGTGGTCATGGGGTTGTTGGAGTAGCAAAGCGTTACGGTGTTGGGGTTGCCCTCTTTATTGTTGTCCAAGCCAACAACGGCACTCTCATTAATCTGTGCTGTATAGGAAACGACGATGCAAGAGTCTTTGGTGACGCCATCGACGCTCTTCAGGTTATTGCAGGTCCACGTCGTCTTGCTGCCATCGGCGGTCGACAGGTCGAAATTCACCGTAATGTCCTCACCGTTCTTATGGGCAAGATCATCCTTCGCGGCATCCTTGCTCGGATACAGGTAGACCTTAGCGTCCTTCTGCAGCGTCAGGCCCTCGGGAATCTGGTCGGAGAACCGATAGAAATACGTGTCGTACTTGGCGAAGTTCTCGGCGACGGTGCCGTAGAGGTTGTACGTCACGTCCTGACCGATCTGGGAATCGGCGACATCGCTCTCTGAATTATCGGCATCGCTTACGATCTTCTTCTCGACGGTGGGGACACCCGTTTTCTCAGTGATGTCAACGGGCTTGCTTCCCACGACAGTGAAGATGGGAGACGTGCCTGCCTCGCCGGCATTGATGGTGCTGGCATCGGTCACAAAGAGCCAATAGCCGTGCTTAAGATTTTCAACCTTTTGATTATTGGTTTTAACAGTGGGGGTAAGGTCATCTACAGCAGCGGCAATCTTGTACGCAACGGAATTGGAGTCAACGCGGGTTGTCTTATCGGTTTGCTTCACGTTATTCGTGATCCAGTCCGCGGCGTCCTGGGCAGTCGTCCCCACATAGGACTTCTCCTCTTTCCTGATGACGCCCTCGACAGCACTCTTCACCACAGGGTCTACCCATGTAATGTTGCTGACGTTTCCATCGTCGTCAACATCAGCATTGAAAATCTGATAGCCCTCGAACTCGGTAGCGTTACCATCAACGTTCTTGATGGTCACCGAGCCATCCGTACCCGCCGCAAACGCCATACTCACCGGGGCCATGACGCCGCCGAAGCTCAGCGCTGCTGTGAGGCCTGCTGTCACTGCCAGGCGTGCGATGTTCTTGCTCATGCTCATCTTCTTTTCCTCTGCTTTCTGCTCGAATTCCATTTGATCTAAATCTGTCTGTCTGTGTCTTAGCATCTGCTTCGCTACGTCTCGCCCCGCTCTCTGTGGGGCTGCCAGCTACTCTTTATGGCTGCCACCTCCCCGCTTGACCAGGAGCGCGACCACGATGAGCGCGGCTCCGGCGACCGCTGCGGCGGCCGCGGCGTACATTGCCATATCGCCAGTCGAGGGCATAAAGCCTCCGGTGGTAATGCTAGGGGGTGTGCCGGTGGGCGTGTTGATGAGCGACGCCTCCAGGCTGCCCGTCGACCCGTCCGCGCTGTCGGCGCGCAGGGGCGACTCGGCCGTGATGGTGAGCTTGGGCTTGGCGGCGGCCACCTGGTCGACGTCCAGGCCCTCGGCCTTGACCGTCACGGAGCGCGTGCCCTCGAAGGCGCTGTAGCCCTTGGGCGCCTTGAGCTCGCGGACCTCCAGTTTGCCCGAGTCCACGCCCGAGACGGTCGCGCGGCCGTCCTCGCCCGTGGTGACGGTGGCCTTGCTCTCTGCATCCCACGTGCCGTCGGCCGCCAGCGTGCGACCGCGGTCGTCGGCGATGCTCAGGACCGCCCCGGCAAGCGGCTTGTCGCCGTCGCTGCCGCGCTTGGTGAGCGCGAGATCCCAGGTGTAGGCGCACGCATCGTCGCTCGGCGTGCGGGTGAAGCCGGCGTCGCCGGACTGGTCGACGAGGGGAGAGCGCGGGTAGCGCAGGTAGACCTCGTTGGGGTTGCCCTTCGCGATGCCGTGGTTGCATGCGCTGTTGAGCGGCGCATTGTAGACAGCAACCACGCGCGCGCCCGCGGTGAAGGCGTCGGTCCCGCCGAGCGCGGCGACCAGGTCGCCGGTGCGCACGGTGAAGGCATTGCCCTCGACCGAGACCTTGCACTGTGAAGTAATGTCTGTCCACCCTTTAGCCGGCGTCGAGTTGGCGTTACCGCCCTCACATGCGACGGCGTCGAAGCCGCCCTCGGCGCCCGCCGCCACGTACACGCGCATGCTCGCGGCGACCTTGGAGGGGTCGAGCCCCGCGCTCATGGTGTCGACGAACCGCACCGTATAGGTGTCGTAGGCGGTGAGCCCGGCCGGGACCGTGGCGGAGAGGCGCCAGTACAGGTCGTCGGCGACCGTGGCGTCGGCGGCCTTCTGCCAGGCGGCGGTGCTGTCCTCCAGCACGTGCTTGGCGACCTTGGGGGTCGCCGCCTTGGGCTTGACGGTGACGGCGCTGCCGCCGACCAGGGCCATGATCGGCGCGGTGCCGGCCTCGCCCTGGGCGATGGCGTCGTCGTCGGCGACGATGAGCCAGTAGCCGCAGGGCAGCTCGGCCGTCGTGCCCGCGTTAAGGGCCACGGACACGGCGCCAGAGCTCTGGAGGGAACGAGCGAGCTGTGCGCTCAGCGCGCTCGTAAGGTGAGAATCGGTGTTGAGCCACTCGGCAGCTTCCTGCGCGGCGGTCTGGGAATTGGGCATGCCGGCGCTGTGCAGCACAGGCAGCGCGGCGTCGCGCACGGCGTCGCTTGCCCAGGCGAGGTCGGTGGCGATCTTGGCGTCGCTGTCGCCGTCGACGACGTTGGCGCTAAAGATCTGGTAGGCGTCGTAGCTGCTCGCCACGGTGCCCCTCACCGTGATGGAACCGGTCGAGATCGGCGCGGCCTGCGCGGAAGCGGGGAACACAACCGCGCAGGTGCCGATCAGGAGGGCAAGCAGCGCAAACAAGATCGGGAAGGAGCAAACTTTCTTATTCACGACGCTTACCTCCCTTCGCATTCGCCTTGCGACGAATGTGCATCCAGGCCGCAGCAGCGCAAAGCACCGCCGCGCCGGCAAGGTACGTCAGAGTGACGCCCGACATACCAGAAAGGGGCAAAGAGGTGGAGTAGGTGTTGGTGAAGGTGGGGAGGCTTTGGCCAGCGTTGGCGTCCTCGCCGTATTTATGCGATTGCTGCTTATCAGCGGAGATCTCTTTGCCCTTGGCATCGAAAATCTTGGTGTAAGACACTTCGCACTTAATCGTCTTATCAGACTGATCAGTTGCGTTAACCGTAATCTTGTAGACCGACTTGTCGTACGTGTAGTGCGAGAACCACGAACCGTCGGTTTTCTCGCGCACATAGTACGTAAAGGTCTTGGAAGCGCCACGACCCGGAACATCAGAATTACTCTGCTTCAGGCTGTTAAGGTAGTACTCAATCTTGGGGAACTCACACGTCTGGGGCTCCTTGCCGCCAGCCGTCGTATTAACCGTCTTGGTGCCAGTGAAGTCAACGTTATCAGCAAACTCGAGCGTAAACTCCTTCATCTCGCCACCCTTAACGACCTTAGTCGCCTTGGGAATCCAGGAGCCGTACGAGTTGTACGGAGTGTATTTGTTAGTGAAAGTCGCTGAGCTATCTTCACAGGCAATTGGATAATAGCCATCTATTTTCTGCACATTGTCCCATGATTTTGCGACACTCCACACCCCAGATGACTTGTTGAGTTCATGCTTGGTCACCCTGGCGTTTTCAATCGTGTAGTTATGGATGTTGAGGGGTATCTGCTCGTTCGGGTTCTCTTTTGTCGGAACAGTCATGAGCTCGGTCTTTGTATCCTTAACCGATGCCACAATCTCATACACAGCAGAGTCGTATGTGATACCGGAAACCTCTCCGGCATCTTCGACCAAGTAGTATGTGATTTTGTCAGCCGTACTGCTCGCTGCGAACTGTTCACCAAGGTTAAACGTGATGTTGCCGCTTGCATCATTATTTGCAGTTCCTTCCTCAGTGCAAGCGTCGCGATTGAATTTCCCATTAACGAAAGGATCTTTCGAATCCCTGCGGTAGACCGTAAAGGTGAACTCATTCCCAGTGAGCGTTTTGCTCCTATCAGTCTGCGAATCGATTAGCTTCTTGGTCGCCTTCAGCTTAAGGCTCGGGTAGACATACGTATCCGCAGGCTGACCCAAGTACAGATCGCCATTCGACATGATGCCACCACCATGGTCCCAGGAATAATTTCCGGTGATGAAGGTTGTCGCAGCTTTCTGCGCAGCCGTCGCCTCATCGCTTCCGGCTTGAACACCCGAAGTCAATCCTATGCTTTGATAAATCTGCACACCGCCATTGGCGGGAATATCAATCGGATCCTTGAGCTCTTTACTTCCCGAATACTGGGCATCTCCGCCGCCGAGCATCTTGCCGATTACTGCCGCAATCGGATCCGTATGGCCCTTCTTTGCCGCAAGGAAGAAATCGGCATGACCGCGCGTGCGAAACACCTCCGATCCGTATGCATCTCTATCTTCAGTCTTCTCACCACCACCACCTGAAAGATGGGGTTTAGCTTCATTGCCGGAATTTTTCTCCTTGTTGTAAACATTTTCTTTATTAAAATGATTATCATCATGCTCTTCGCCGGCAGACGAATTGCCAAAGATTGCCGTGCCCTCAGTGTTCGTTACCAACGTCTTGCCCGTGGGGCAGACTGCAACGCCGCCGCCGTAGCCGCCAGCTGTATTGGCGCTAATGTACGAGTTGTACACAAAGAGCCTGCCAGCATTAGATGCTGCAACATTCGAATCACCCTGAACAAAGATGCCGCCGCCGCCCCAGTCAAAGCGAGACATGCAGTGGTTATTAGTGATGTAGACTGGGCTATCTTTTGACGCTCCACTTATCATCGCGTCAATCATCTGGCCCACTCGGATGCCGGCACCTTCAGATCGGTAGCTCACGTTAGAGGCAATAATTCCTCCTTTAATGTCGAGCCATACCCTATCATGTTGAAAAATATTGGTAACGTAAACGCCGCCGCCAGCTTCCTCGGAATAGTTGCCAGTAATCTGGCCACCAGAAATGGTGACATGGGCGCCGTTATTGGCAGCAAGCCCAGCGCCGCCATGGTCACCGTCGCCATCTTTGCCGCAAAATTTAGCCATTCTATTATTCGTGATATAGCCACCAGAAACGGCTACGATGCCGCCCTCGGCCATAATGCCACCACCATAGCCAGCTGAATCCGTTGGTCCGTTGAACGTTGCATTGCCCGAAATGACCGCGTCCTTCGAAATGGAAACGTTCGAGCCATTCGAGTACACGCCGGCACCTTTGGGAGCGTAGTTTGCAGCGATAACACCGCCGATCAGACTGAGGGTCGATGCATTGCCGTTTGTATTAACCATAATGCCCGCACCGGTACCCGAAGTTCCCGTAGAGGCACCGCATACGTAGCCACCGCTCATATTGACGGTAGAACCGTTCTCGGCATAGATGAGGTTACCAACATTGCAGTCCTTTTCCTGCGTAAGCGTACCACTCTGGAGGTTAAACGTGCCACCCTGGTAAACGTTAATGAGCCTCATCGTGGAGTTCTTGGTGACTCCAACAATTGCGCCCTGAATTGTCGCCGTGTGCTCATAGATCTTCTCGGTGGTACCTGCACCACTTGCAGTCGATTCGGCTACGTAATAGGTAAGGCCAGTCGGAATGCCATTATCGTCATAAGACATCTTTGCCGTCTTGCCATAATTGTCAGGTGTCAGATGCTCGTCCTTATCTTGCAGCTGCTGGCCGTCGACAACATTCTCCTGAATGTGCCCAGAGTCCACGACCGTAAGCGTCGCGCCCTTAGCAATATCAAACAGAGGCTTGCCAGCACTATCCTGCTTTATCTTGTGACCATTTAAGTTCAAGGTGATATTGATGAGATTGTCGCTGGACTGTTCGAGCCTAATCTCATCGTTATAGTCGATATCGGCCGTAAGCTTAAAAGTAGCAACGCCGTCTCCATCACGCAGTTTCGTGTTAAGGAGCTTTGAGCTCAGCTCTGCCGCGTTGCGAATTTCATAATCTGATTCATTCTCTGTAGCAGGCGCGATTGCGTCTTCATCATTAGTGTCGTCTTCGGCAGGCTGCTCGGCACTTTTGGCTCCCGCGTCATCGGACGACAGGCCCGTCGCGACAACGCCACCAGAGGTTTCGCCGCCCTCGGTCTCGACACTATTCTGCTTTTCGGTATCCCCGTTGTTGGTGTTTTCTACACCAGTAGACTCACTTGAGGAACCCCCCCCCATCACAGTTTCCTCGGCAGAAACTGTCTGGGCATCGTTGGCAATGGCCTGCGATATTGGAGGCATGACGAGCGACAGTACCAGGCTCAACACGGAGGCTCCGCACAAAACGCCTGCCAGTACACGGCGCGTCGCTTTTTTACTCTGCTTAGTTTTTTCTGAATTCGCTTTCATCGATGTCTCCTCCCCAAGAGACCGCGATCTTGCTCTTTCACTATCAAACGTATCTGCGCAACCTGTAATTGCGCACGCTTGTAGTACATATTGTAACGATTGTTTGAACATCTAAGCAAAAATACCGATAGTTTTGTAGCGAATTCTCAATTCTCTTGACATTTGCTCGGATTTACCTTCGTTTATTCGCTATCTATTTTTTGTTTCTGCTGGTAATTTAGTTGCCTATTATTTTTTAATAGCATTTTATTTATTTGCACAACATTTTGCTCAAGAGCAAACATCCTGTGAACGGTCGAAAATCGACCGTGAGCGGTAGGTCATTAACCGAGAGGAATATCCTACCAAACTGATGAGAATATCTTTAACCCATCGGTGGTTAGAGGCGTGATGTTCAGACAACGTTATTTGAATTTTCGCGCAGATTTTCGGTATCAATTCGCCTAAATCGCCTGAGGCCACCACAGAGGTGCCTGCCCCCTTTGTGGTGGTTCTCCCCTGCGCTACAGCAGATGCTCCTCGATAAAGATCGCGATGCCGTCTTTGTCGTTGCTGGCGGTTACAAAGTCGGCGGCGGCACGAGTGGCGTCGCTGCCGTTTGCCATGGCCACGCCCACGCCGGCGTCGGCCACCATGCAGGTGTCGTTGTCCGCATCGCCAAACACGCAGATGTCCTGGAGCTCCATGTCGTTGAGCTCCGCCACACGCACAAGGCCGCGCGTCTTGGACACGCGCGGATCCATGAACTCGTAGAGCCGTTGCGTGGTTTGCAGGGCCGCCGCCTTGACGGTGTCGTCGACAAACGTCGATGCTCGCTCGATAACCTGCGGCATTACCTCGGGCGCCATGGTAAACATCACCTTGGGCTGCGGCTCGCGCAAAAACTCGGCAAAATCGACCACCTGGTAGGGCACGCCGTCGACGCGCGACAGGTGCTCGACGCACGCGTTGCTCTCGGGCACGTAGAACACGCCGTCTCGGGGGCAGACGGGCGTTGCCGGAAGGTCCGCCATGTGCTTGCAGATGCGCGCGATGGTCTCGCCCGGCAGCGGATAGCTCAGCTCGTTGATGCCGTGCGTGCGGTCGATGACCTCGGCGCCACCACAGCCCACCATCACGTCTACCAGGCCTTCGATGCCCCAGAGCTCGTACATGGCCTCGGTCGCGTGGGCGTCGCGCCCGGTGCACAGACCAAAGAGCACGCCGCGCTCGCGCAGGGCGCGGATCGCCGCCACGGTGCGCGGGGACACCGTGTGCTGGCTCGTGAGCAGCGTGCCGTCGATATCGCAGAACACGGCTTTGATGTGGCTGAAGGTGGTGTCCATGGGGGCCTTTCTGGGTTGTGCGGCGGTGTGGGGTGTATTCGTGAACGGCGTACATGGTATACCAAGGCGCAGGCGCAGCTCGTCAAAGCAAAAACCACCACAAAGGTACCTGCCCCCTTTATGGTGGCCGGACCCGCAGGGTGGCCTGGCCCGGGGCGCAAACCATCACAACATTCGACGTTTTTCGGCAAAATCGCAATTTTCATCGAATGTTGTGATGGTTTTTACTGCTTTGCGGCACGATCCAAGTGCCGGCGGCCAAACAGCAGCAACACCGCGGGAACTGCCGTCACGACCATACCCGCCCCTACGAGCGTCTGCTGCACACCAAACGTCGCCGCCAGCCACGGGGCAATCGCCAGCGGGGCCACGCCGGCGAACATGTTGCCAAAACCCATGACTGAGTTGACGCGACCGAGCTGCTCGAGAGGAGCCGTCGTTTGCACGATAGTGTTATGGAGCGGGTTGACGACACCCCAGGCCACGCCCAGGGCAATCTGGCCGACAAGGGCTACGCCCACGTACGGCGTTCCCACGTAGAGCAGGCTTCCCAGACCCACGGACATGAGCGCCACGAGCAACGTTTTGAGGCTGACGAAGCGCGGCGGCAAGCGGAGCGCGAGCACGGCACCCAGCACCGCGCCCACGCCACTGGCCGACGAGAGCCAGCCCATCCACTCAACGCCGACGTGCAGAACATCGCGGTAGAAGAACGACTCCAGCGGGTCGAAGGCACCGTAGCCAAAGTTTGAAAGGAAGATGATGCCGAAAAGTAGCGCGAGGACGCTGTTGGTGAAGACTGTCTTGATGCTGGTCGCGAAGGTTGCGCGGGTGGACGTGCTGGGGTTGGAGCTTTGTCCCGCACGCTCCCCTTCCTCTGTCGAATCGGCATCCGCATCCCCGGCGACATGGCTGGTCTGCGGCCTAAAGCCCCAACCGGCGACGAGCGCCAACGCGGTAAAGAGCATCATGAGCACGAACACCGCGCGCGACGACGCAGCCGCCGCGACAAAGCCACCCAGCGTGGGGCCAACGATGATACTCACGTTTGAGAACATGGCAATGGCGGAGTTGATGTCTTTGAGCTCGACGGGGTCGTTGGTGAGGTAGGCCGGATAGGACGTGGCAATGGGCTGAGCGAATCCCATCACAAAGCCCAGGAGCACCGCGCCGAGCAGGACGATGCCGGTCGCGCTGCCAAAAACGAGGATCGCCGCGCCGGTTGCCAGCGTGCCCACGATGCTCAGCAAGAAATGACGGCGCGGGCCCCAGGCGTCGAGCGCCGCACCGCCCGCAAAGGATCCCATGATCACGAATACGTTCATAAACAGAACGGCCAGCGATGTCGCCACAACCGAGGCATCGTCTGCATAGGTGAGCGTTCCGATGACGCCGATAAAGTAGCTGGTCTGAAAACCGGTGTAGATGAGAAAGCGCATCGCCACCAGGCGCTTGGCCTGCACGGACAGCGATGGTTGAGGCTTTGAGAAAAGAGAGGAGGGCATGGAGACTCCTTGTTTCATACGAATACGGGCGGCGGGCATTCGCCACCGTCTGTCAAATCAATCTATCCGCATGAAACATTAAGGACGCATCAAGCCCCTTTTCTCCGTTTTTTACCCGTCATGAACTACTTGGTAGATTGTAAGGCATGTCCCACACATCCACTAAAGCAAAATCCACCACAAAGGTGCCTGGCCCCTTTGTGGTGGAAATGACGTTTGCCCAGATAAAACCTGCCAAAATAAACCTGTCCCTTTTTGGCAGGTTTTAGACCAGATGATCTTGGATGAGGTCGCAGATGGCTCGGGCGTCGTTGATGTTGATGGCTCGGGTCGCAAAGCCGGCGTCGAAGGCCTGACGCGCCAGGGCCTCGTTGCAGGCAAGGGCCAGCGTGTGACCGTCGACCAGGTCGAGCGAGCTCTTGCCGCGCAGACGGTCGACACCGGAGCGCGCGACCACGATGTTGTCGAAGCCCTCGGTCTTGTAGCCCTCGATGATCACCACGTCGACATCGTTGTAGCGCGACAGCAGCTCGCGCGCGGGCATCTCGTCCTCCTCGCGCGTATCGGCGTACTCCGCCCAGCGCGTGGCGCAGATGAGGCCCACGTGCTTGGATCCGGCCTGGTGATGGCGCCACGTATCTTTAGCGGGCACATCGATATCGAAGCCATGATGCCCATGATGTTTGAGCGAGCCCACGCGCAGGCCGCGGCGGGTGAGCTCGGCGATAACCTTCTCGACGAGCGTGGTCTTGCCCGAGTTTTGGTAGCCGATAAACGCGATCGCGGGGACGGCCGGTGTCGGAGCTGCGGGTGCGACGGCGACGGGTGCGCTCGCGAGCGCGTCGCCCGCGGCTCCCACGGCCTCAACAGCAGCGGCCTGGCGCTCTGCGCGATCCCACACACCCGAGCGGCCGCCCTCCTTGTGCAGCAGGCGCACGTCGACGATCTCCATGCCGCGATCGACCGCCTTGCACATGTCATAGATCGTTAGACACGCGGCACTCGCGCCGGTCAACGCCTCCATCTCGATACCCGTCTTGCCCGTCACGCCGGCCGTAACCAGTACGTGAAAGCCAACCTGCCCGTCCGCGCGCGCCGGCGCCCAGCCCTCGGGCACGTCCTCGGCCGGCGTCCCCGCCGGAGCAATGGGCGCAATGTCGCACTTGCTCTTGGTAATGAGCAGCGGATGGCACATGGGGATGATGTCGCTCGTGCGCTTGATGGCCATAATGCCCGCCACGCGCGCGCAGGCAAGCACGTCGCCCTTTTTGGCGCGGTCCTGCAGCACCATGGCCTGCGTCTCGGGGTGCATGAGGATGGTGCCCTCGGCGATGGCGATGCGATGGGTCTCGGCCTTGTCGGACACGTCGACCATGCGTACCTCGCCCTTGGCGTCCACGTGTGTCAGCTCGTCGCGGCGGGCGTCACGGGCGGGCTCGGTGGCAGCACTGGCAGAGGGCTGCGTGCCTGCAACGGCATCGCTGGCCGCAGCCGTAACTTTGTGGGCAGACATCGCGGCCCTGCGAGCGGCCTTGGTGGCATCGGCGTACCTGCTCTTGGCCATATGATCATCCTCCGATTTGGGACATAAATCGTTGCGTGCCCTCAATTATCGCGTGTTCCTGCGGTTTGTGGGCCACGGCATCGCGCCAAATCGAAAGTACCTGCATATCATCACCACGACGCAGCGCCTCGCGCACCGAATACTCGGCATCGCTGAACAGGCACGGACGCACGTTGCCATCGGCCGTCAGGCGCAGGCGGTTGCAATTCGCACAAAAATGGTTGGACATAGCGCTAATAAAGCCAACTGTTCCCGCCGCGCCCGGAAAGTGCCAATAGCGCGCAGGGCCCGCGCCGGCAGGAGCGTCGTTGATGTCGAGCGGCTCGAGCTCGCCCAGTCCCGTCGCGGCGGCCCCGGCATTGATGCGCGCCCGCAGCTCGTCGCTCGGCACGGTATCGCTCGCATCCCACAGCTCGGGATTGAGCGCGGGCGCATGCGGGTCCACAGCGCAATGCGAGCTCGTGTGCTCGTCGCCGATGGGCATGTATTCGATAAAGCGCAGGTGGATGGGGCGGTCGAGCGTGAGTCGCGCGAGGGCCGCCACATCCTGGTTGAGCCGGCGCACCACAACGCAGTTGACCTTAACGGGCTCAAAGCCCCAAGCCAGCGCCGCGTCGATGCCAGCCATGGTCTGCTCGAGCCGACCCAGGCGCGTGATCTTTCCAAAGAGCGTAGGATCGAGTGTGTCGAGCGAGATGTTGACGCGGTTAAGCCCAGCATCTTTGAGCTGCGGTGCCAGCTTGGGCAGCAGAGCGCCATTGGTGGTGAGCGAGATGTCCTCGATCTGAGGAATCGCGCGAATGTCGCGAATGAGCGGAATGATACGGCGGCTGACCAGCGGCTCGCCGCCCGTCAGGCGCACGCGGCGAATGCCCTCTCCCGCTACCAAGCGCACAAAGCGGGCGATTTCCTCGGCG
>CABUSE010000022.1 GCA_902494135.1 uncultured Collinsella sp.
ATCACGCCACGGCCGAGCAGCCAGCCCTCGCGACGCTCCATCGCAAACGGGTCGGTGTTCCAGCCGGGGCCGGCGGGCACCACGTCCACGTGGCAGATGGTCGCGAGCTGCTTGTCGCCGCGACCCGGGATATCGGCAATGCCCACATAGCCCTCGTCGTCGCTCGTCTGGTAGCCGAGCTTTTGCGCAATGCCGAGCGCGCAATCGAGCGCATCACGAACCGGGCGGCCAAACGGCGCGCTAGGCTCCGCATCGGCAGCAACGGCTACGGACGGATAACTCACCAGCTGCTCGATATCGGCGACGACATCCTCCCAGACCTCGTCGACATACTCAGCGACGCTCTGCTCCACCTGATTCATGGACTGCCTCCTTACCAATGAGCGACGGGTACGCCCGCCCCTCACATCAAGTACTTATATAGCGAAAAGTTTAGCAAGCTCGGCCACCGAGTGCACCACTGCATCGGCACCCGCCGCCTCGTGCTCGCCCGGCGCCGCCGCGCCCGAATAGATACCGATGCACGGTACGCCCATTGCGTGCGCGCCCTCCACATCGTTGAAGCGATCGCCGATCATCACGGCATCGCCCGCCGTCATACCGAGCTCTGCCAGGGCATCGCGGACCGAATCGGCCTTGGTCTCGCGCCCCTGCAGCGGATTCATGCCAGCCACCGCCTCAAACTGAGAAAGACCCAGCTCATGCACCATGTCGATACACTTCGCCTCCACGCGCGACGTCGCCACGGCCAAACGCTTACCCTGAGCGGCCAACCCATCCAGCAGCTCGGGGATCCCATCGAACACGGGGTACTCTTCCGGTCCCAGCTCATCAAAAAAGGCGCGGTACTCGTCGGCCACCACAAGCGACTCCTCGCGCGAGAAGCCGTAAAAGTCGTGAAAGCTCTTCCACAGGGGCGGCCCGATCATACGGCGCAGGTCACCCATCCGCGCTTCCGAAAACCCGCGTGCGGCCAGCGTCTTGCGCGTCGAGGTCATCACCGCCCGACCCGTATCGGCCACCGTGCCATCAAAATCAAACAGCACGACCGGCCGCCTGCTTATCTCCAGTGCCTCCATCGGCATCCCTCTTCCCCAGTTGACGATTTCCACACCGACACTTCAAACTGTTGACTATTCAACAATTTAACCTAGCAATGTAGAGCAACTCCACTATACTTGTCGCACTTTGCTCTCAGAAGGCGGCGCCGTCGCGCCCCAACGAAAGGTGCAATTATGTCTTTTGCCATCATAACCGACTCCACGTCGGACATCTCCCCCACCCGCGCCCAAGAGCTCGGCATTTACGTGATTCCGCTGCATGTGATTATCGAAGGCGAGGACCTGCTCGACCAGGTGCAGATCACCGCCGAGGAGTACGTCGCCCGCATGGCAGGCTCCGAGCAGCTACCGCACACCTCGCAGCCGAGCGCCGGTGAGTTCAAGGAGCTCTTCGATCGCGTGCGCGCCGACGGCCACGACAGCGCCATCTTTATCTCGCTGTGCAGTGAGTGGTCTGCCTGCTACGCCAACGCGTGCCAGGTTGCCGATACCCACGAGCTCGACGTGCGCTGCATCGATTCGCGCACCGGCTCGGGCGCCGAGGGCCTGCTGGTGGAGTACGCGCTCGCCATGCGCGAGGACGGCCGCAGCCTGGACGAGACCGAGGCGCAGATCCGCACGACGCTGTCCGACGCCCACCTGCTGCTGATTCCCCGCACGCTCGAAAACCTCGTTAAGAACGGCCGCGCACCTAAACTCGCCGGCCAGCTCACGCAAATGCTCAACATTCGTCTGGCCGTTTCGCCTGAGTGGCAGTCAGGCGAGATCAAGGCCATCAAGAAGGGCCGCGGCGCCAAGCGCATCGTCGCGAACACCATGGCCGACTGCCTCGCATTTTTGGCTGAACACCCGGGTTCAAGTGTACGCGTGCTCACGACCGGCGCCGCCGAGGAGCAAGAGCTCGTCAACCAGGCGCTCGCGGGCCAGGACTACGTAGACGCCGGCACCGGCCCCATCGGCTGCACCATCGCGACCCACGTAGGCGTCGACGCCATCGCCATCAGCTACTGCCCCCGCTACCAACCTGCCAAATAGGGACAGGTTTATTTTGGCATGTTTTATCTGGGCAAACGTCCAGCGCCAACAAATACCAGCCTGACTAGATCGGGCAGGCAGGAGCTATCGAACAACCAAGGTACAGCCAGCCGTAGCAAAGCCATCATGCCGGTGCACCCCAACTCAAGGCGCGCCGGCATCCCTTTAGGAATTGCGGTGGGAAAGGGGCCGAATAGTCGAAAGACAGCGAACCGCCGAATGCCGCTCACGGAGCGGCACCCCACTATCACCGAACCAAAATCAAAGTCGAGTATCTCAAATAGCCGAAATGGCGTACCCTCATCCCAATGAACGCAGACAAGAATGGCATTCAAATGAGCAACGCCGTGCATCAATACGCCCTTTTCGGGAACGCCTTATTCAAACTCAATAAAACGGTTGTCCACGCTTCGGATCCGCGTAAGCAAATCGTCATCTGTAGCAACGGTCCAGACATCCGTTACGCGACACTCGAAGAATGGGACAAAGCCGGCAAATCTTTCAACGAACATGCACAGACCGAGGGCATCGTTACCAGCGCGAGCCCAGCGCGCGACAAACTCGAGCTCTTTCGCAATCTATTTTCCGGTCGCAAAGATGTGCACGCTCACGGGTATCGCAGAAAAGACGGGGGCATCGGCTATACACCCGCCTGCGCAAATGAGTGGAGGCCAGGCATTTGTCCCAAAGCAAACCATCAGAGAATTAAATGCGCTGAATGTCGCAGCCGCACATTCCTTGAGCTGAACGATGCCGCCATTATCGCCCATTTCAAAGGCAGCGACGACAGGCTCCGGGACGTCATAGGTCAATATGTTCTCGACAAAGACTGCAACACGAATGTCCTTGTCATCGATTTTGACAAAGCCGACTGGAAAGAAGCGGCAAACGCTATCAAGCTTGTCGCAAAGAAGCATGGAATCGATGCAGCGATTGAGCGATCGAGGTCAGGCAACGGCGCGCATATCTGGTTTTTCTTTCTCGAATCTGTGAGCGCAAAGACCGCGCGGGATTTTGGGAGCTGCCTTATCATCGAAGCGGCGGCGCTCAACAAGTCAATCACCTTCGAAACCTTTGACCGAATGCTACCCGCGCAGTCCACCATTCCTGAGGGCGGCTTTGGAAATCTCATTGCGCTGCCTTTTCAGGGAAAAGCGCAGCGGAAAGGAAACAGCGTATTTGTTGACGAACGATTCGAGCCCTTTCCCGACCAATGGCTTTACCTTTCGCAAATCCAACTAATCTCGCGTGCGACGGTGGATCGTCTGATCGAGGACACCGAAAACAAACCGCTTGGAATAGCAACAGCTGCAGCGACAAACAAAACCAGGCGCAATGTCCAAAAGCCACGAAAGCGGCTCCCGCTCACGCCACGAGACTTCCCCTCGAACCTGCCCGTCACACAAGCCGATATGCTCTACATCCCCGAAAAGTCTCTGAGCCCGGCAGCTCAAATGGAAGTCCGCAGGCTTGCGACATTTGCCAACCCGGAGTTCTTCCGTGCGCAATCTATGCATCAATCAGTATTCGGCAAACCGCGACTCATAGACCTCAGCGAACTTAGAGATGGCCGCGTCGCGATTCCCAGAGGCTGCAAAGCCCAACTTGAGCAGCTGATTCAAGAAGCCCACGTTACTGCCCATTATTCAGACGAACGTAGCACGGGCAATCCAATTGAGATGGCATTCAAAGGGACCCTTCATCCCGAACAGCAAATTGCCGCCGACCAGATGCTTGAATACGAAGACGGAATCATGTCTGCACCAACGGGCTTCGGTAAAACCGTCATCGGAGCTTATCTTATTGCCGCCGTTGGTCTTCCGGCGCTCGTCATTGTTCCAAAGACCGCGCTCATAGCCCAATGGAAATCGCAGCTCGAACGATTTCTCGACATTACGGACACCAGAGAGCCGGTCCGAACGCCAAAAGGACGAATCAGCAAAAAGCAACCTCCCCTTATTGGACAAATCGGAGGGGGCAAAACCGCCGTCAGCGGCCTTATCGACGTCGCTTCCTTTCAGTCGCTATCCGGCAAAGACTCCCAAACCGGGGAGCCGATAGTTAAGGACCTTGTTTGTAATTACGGCCTCATTATCTGCGACGAATGCCACCATGCTGCCGCGCCTCAACTCGAGCTCGTCCTCAAGTCCGTTCCAGCCAAATATGTATATGGCCTTTCCGCGACACCCGAGCGCTCCGACGGACTCACACGCGCGCTCTCGATGCTCTGCGGCCCGCTTCGCTATGCCATCGATCCAAAAACGCAGGCAATTCAGCAGGGCATCCAGCGCATCGTGCGGCCGAGATTTACCGGCATTCGGCTATCTGCCTACGAGCCGGGTGCAAGCTTCAATCAGATTCTTGATCTGCTGTGTGCACATGCGGCAAGAAACGAATTGATTGTCGATGACGCCCTCGAAGCAGCGTCAAACGGTCGGCATCCGCTCATACTATCCAAAAGGAAAAAGCATGCTGAGGAACTGTTCAGGCTGCTTAATGATCGCAGACACGAACCCATACTCTTAACCGGAGAAATCGGTGCCAAAGAAAGAAAAACGATACTGAACAGTCTTCCCGGCCTTGAGCATGAACATCGAATCATCGTCGCCACCGAAAGCCTTCTGAGCGAGGGCTTCGATCTGTCCTACCTTGACACCCTATTCATTGCCACGCCGATATCTTGGGACGGCAGTGTAACGCAGCAGGCGGGCAGACTGCACAGAAGCCACGAGGGCAAGCAACAGATTGAGATATTCGACTACATTGACCTGTCGATACCCATGCTCGCTCGCATGTACCAGAAGAGACTCAAGACGTACGCCAAGCTGGGCTACGAAATTTATTCAGCAGAGGACAGTGAGCAACCCGATTACAACATTCTCATAGAGCCAGCAAACGCTATTGAGGCATTAATTAAAGACATCACCGGTGCCACAAAGAGCGCCTTCATAGCCGCATCCTACGCATCCGCCGCATGCCTCGCGAAACTCACCGCCACACTCGCAGGCGCAGCCGCCCGTGGGATTACCCTTGAGATTTATGTTGCCTCAACTCCGCGCGATGACGCGAAAGCGATTTTTGCCGAGATGAACGTCGACTATTCCGTCAAGGCCAAAGGGCGGCTTTGCGCGGCCGTGATTGACGAGGAAACTGTCTGGTACGGGACTATTCCGCTGCTGGCATTCCCCAAGAAAGAAGACTGCAGCATCCGTTTCAAAAGCAATGAAGTCGCCGCTGAGTTTTTGAGCGAAATCCAGCAACGAGGAGAACCGGGGGCCGCAGCAACGAACGTGGCGCCCCTATCAGTTGCGGTGGAATAGGGTCTGCTCCTGGCCAATCAGCCGCCAATCAATCCCTATTCCACCACAACTTGGAAATCGGCGATCAGCCCAGCGGACCCTGAAACAGCTCCTGATGAGTGCCCATTCTCACCAGCCTAATCATTGGGTTAGTCTTATGGGGAAGATAAAGAACGACCACATCGACCAAGCCATCGGATAGGTGGAAATCGATGTGGCCGTTGTAGTTTCCGCCCGGGTTTGAGAGCTCGTGGGCGCCATACTCCGCCGGAAGTGACCCATGAGCCACAAGCTCTGCAACCGCCGCTTTAAACTCACTTTTTAGCTGCGGATGCATGCGCATCGTTCGTTTGTAGTCCACCTTAAATTGAGCCTCGACTTTAATCTCGAACATCGCTATTCCTCATCGAGGAATGACATAAGCTCATCAGCGTTATTGAATGACGGGCTATCGTCCGGCAAAATCCCCAACTCATGAGCCTCGGCGATCACCATGGCACGCCTCGTCGCCTCGTTGGGCACCTCCGCCCTTCCTACAATCTCAAAAGGAATCTTTCGCTGATTTACCAGCTGCCGAACGGCAAGATTGAGATAGGAATTGAGGCTGAGGCCGACCGAATCCAAGAACTCAGTCGCCTGCTCCTTGAGCCCCTCTTCGATTCGAACCGTCGTAGGCTTAACTGTTGCTGTAGACATTTGCGACCTCCTCGCCCTCGTCTTTTACACCAGTATACCCAATATAAATGGCAATCTGATGTTAAATAACATCAGATTGCCATGCGTATTCATGTCGCGTGGGCACGATTGATCTACATCAGCCCGCTCAGGGCGATATCGACGGCTTCGTTGAGGTCGTCGGTGATGTGCACGAGCTCGGGATCGAGCGGGCTGATCATACCGGCGTCCATCACCGGGCCGTTGAGCCAGTCGAACAGGCCCTGCCAGTACTCTGTGCCCACCAGCACGAGGGGCATGCGCTTGACCTTGTGCGTTTGCACCAGCGTGAGCACCTCGAACATCTCGTCGAGCGTGCCAAAGCCGCCGGGAAACACGATGGCGCCCGAGCTGTATTTGACGAACATGGTCTTGCGCACAAAGAAGTAACGGAAGTCCATGCCGAGGTTCACGTATTTATTGAGCCCATGCTCGTGCGGCAATTCAATGCCCAGGCCAACTGACTTGCCGTTGACACTCGCCGCTCCCCTGTTGGCCGCTTCCATGATGCCGGGGCCGCCACCGGTGATAACCGCCACGCCGCGCTGGGCAATCTTACGGCCGACCGTGCGCGCCGCCTTGTAGGCCGGGTCCGTCTTGGGCGTGCGGGCACTACCGAAGATGGTCACCGCAGGCCCTAACTCGGCAAGTGCGCCAAAGCCATCGACAAACTCGGCCTGGATGCGCAGTACGCGCCACGGATCGGCATGCAGCCAGTCGGTCGACTCCTCGGGCGCCAGCAGGTTGGCGTAGGTGTTGTCCTTAGGAATCATGGGGCCGCGCATGACCACGGGGCCGCGGCGGTACGTCTCGTCGTAGGCAGGCTCGCCCTCGACGTTCTCATTCTTAATCATGGGCACTCCTATCGAGAAAAAGAAAAGCGGGCGGGGTCGACGCCATGCGCCAAACACCCGCCCGAACATCAACTATTCGGTATGGTACCCACGATGCATCAAGTGCTTGCAAGCTATCGGTCAGCGGTCGTGCGGCCGGTGTCAGCAAATGTGACGACCGGCCGTCGCTCGCCCCTTGCCGTTGCCCGCGCTCTGCAAGCGCCCGCGCCGCTCTTAGTAGTCCACCGCCGCAGGGCTGTTCATCCAGTCGCTCACAAACGCGCCGTAGCGGCCCTCGATAATGGCCTGGCGGGCACGCTGCATAAGGTTGAGCAGGTAGTAGATGTTGTGCATCGAAAGCAGGATGCCGCCGAGCATCTCCTTCTGCGTGACCATGTGGCGAATGAGCGCGCGGCTGTAGCCGCCCGTGCACACCGGGCAGGTGCAGGTGGGGTCGATGGGGCCGTCGTCGTGCGCAAAACGCGCGTTGCGGAAGTTAAGGCGACCTTCACTGGAGAATGCCGTGCCCATGCGGCCGGTGCGCGTCGGCAGCACGCAGTCGAACATATCGATGCCCACGCCCACGCCGCGCACGAGCGTCGTCGGGTTGCCGACGCCCATCAGGTAGCGCGGCTTGTGCTTGGGCATGTACTCGCTCACAAGCGGCGCCAGGGTCTCGAACATGGTCTCGTGGTCCTCGCCCACCGAGTAGCCGCCGATGCCGTAACCGGGGAAGTCACCGCACTCCTCCAGATGGCGCAGAGAGCGCAGGCGCAGATCCAAATGCATGCCGCCCTGGACGATGCCAAAGAGCGCCTGGTCATCGCGGGTGTGAGCCTTGTAGCAGCGCTCGGCCCACATGCTCGACAGCTCCACCGCGCGCTCAACGTAGGCGCGCGTGGCGGGATAGCCCGGGCACTGGTCCAGCTGCATGCAGATGTCGGAGCCGAGCTTCATGGCGATCTCCATGTTGTCCTCGGGTGTCCAGAACACGTGGCGGCCGTCGTAATCGTTGACGATAAAGCGCACGCCCTCATCGGTGAGCTTAACGGCGTCGTTATGGCTAAAGACCTGGAAGCCGCCCGAGTCGGTAAGAATGGGGCCATGCCAGTTCATGAACTTGTGCAGTCCGCCCAACTCGGCGATGGTGTCCTCGCCGGGGCGCATGGACAGGTGATAGGTATTGGCAAGCACGATCTGGGCGCCGAGCTGCTTGACGGTCTCGGTGGGAATACCCTTGACGTTTGCCTTGGTGCCCACGGGCATAAAGATCGGCGTCTCGATTTCGCCGTGCGGGGTATGCAGCACGCCGGCGCGCGCGTGCGTGGTCGGGTCCTCGGCGATCAGGTCGAATTTAAAAAGGCTCTGGTCCATAAACTAGAACTCCTTGGTTGCGGTTCATACGCAAACCATTATACGGGCAACCCGCAAAGAGCACCGACTCGACAGAAACTGATGCATTAAACGACTAGTCGTCGGGGACAATCTTCAGCGCCATCTTGCAAAGAAGTGTCCCAATCTGCCGGCACTTAGGGACCGTCCCCAGGTGCCGGCAAGAGCGTCCCTTTCGACTAGTCATTTAAGAACGTCCCCAACGACTACATCTGGGATTATTTCCAACGGCCAAGGCAACGCCGATGCTCTGACAACGTCAGCGAGCGGTCGCCAGAGCGAACAAATTGGCATGAAAAGAGGACGGCATAGACCTTCTGGTCATGCCGTCCTCTTTGAATGACAAGTTGTCGCTCTGGTGACCGCGCAGCGTCGGCTGGTCCGCCGTTCGTTAGAACGGCGGAACCTGAGACGTAACCCCTACGGCCGCTGGCCCATGCCACCCTCGAGGGTGACGGTCTCGCCGTTCATGTACTTAAAGTCGGGACCGCAGAGCTGAACGACCACGCGGCCGATCTCCTTCTCGACGTCGCCGTAGTGGCCTGCCGGCGGCATGTGGACGTTGGCCTTGAAAGCCTCGGGGTAAGCATCCTGGAAGTTCTCGAGCGCAGCGGTCCAAGCAAGCGGGCAAACGATATTGACGTTGATGCCGTCCTTGCCCCACTCGTTGGCGGCAACGCGGGTCAGGCCGCGGATGCCCTCCTTGGCGGCAGCATAGCTGCACTGGCCATAGTTGCCAAACAGGCCGGCGCCCGAGGCAAAGTTGACCACGGAGCCCTTGGTCTCCTTCAGGTGCGGATAGGCCTTCTGCATGTACAGATAGGTAGCATACAGACCGGAGTAAATGGCCAGGTTAAACTGATCCATGGTGTGATCGGCGATGGTCACACCCGAGGCGCTGGCCTGAGCATTGTTGACGACGGCGTCGATGCGGCCGAACTCCTCAATGGCCTTGTCGATGACGTTCTGGACAACGGCCTCGTTATCCTGGCCAGCCGAGACATCGGCCTGAACAGGCAGAACCTTGACACCGTACTCGGCCTCGAGAGACTCCTTGGCGGCCTCGAGCTTGGCGACGTTGCGGCCGGTGATGACGAGGTTCGCGCCCTCCTTGGCAAATGCGATATCGATGCCGTAGCCGATGGAGCCAGCGGAACCGTCCTTAAGCGTGGCCTTGCCGCCGCCGGTGACGATCACGGTCTTACCAGTGAAAAGTCCCATACAAAGTCCTTTCAAATCGCGACGGGCACGCCCGCCGACTGCGCGTATCCAACTTCACGCGCCAAAAGCTGAGATGCAACTTTAGCGTGTTCAAGCGAAAATAAAAGACCGCGGTAGGCGAACGGCACCACGTCGTTCGGCGAAGGGATTGTCAAGTACAAACTGGATAAAGCGGCCGAGTTATCGTTATCAGATCGAGCCATCGAACACGTTTTGAAACTTTGCTGCAGCGCGTGGGATGTCGGCGCGAGACTTTATCATAGGGTGACAAACAACGATGAGGAGCACATGCCTATGACAGACGAGCTGGACCCCCAGACTCAGCAGCATATTGATCATTCCGAAGACGCCGTCGACGACTGCGATACTCCTACCTGCGTCGACGCCTCCACCGATGCGCCCGCCACCGCAGATGCGCACGCCGGTGCGGATAAGGCAACAGACACAGACGATACTGTCGAGCATGATGAAAGCGAGCAGCCGGAGCCGAGCGATGCCGAACCTGACACGGACCCCGCCCCGCAAGCAGCGGGCCCCATCGAGGTGTCTTCGGAAGAAGAGCTTGATGCCGTCATGGACTCCATGATGGATGCCGTCAAAGCGATGAAAGACGCCGTGGCCGATGCCGATATTGATGCCGAGGAAGAGGAGGCCGCCGAGGCGGCCTCGACCTTTGTACCCGGCGAGACCCCCGTTGCCGACCAGGGCAGCACCATGCCCTCGTTTCTGCAGCTCGAGCACCCCACGATTGGCGCCGATGCGGTCGATCCGCACGCAGCGGGCTTTTCTGTGGTCGAGGGCGGTACCGGCAATATCGCCGCGCCGCAGGCTGCCGATGCGGACGCTGTCGACACCGCTCGCCCGATCGCCCCGCACTCCCCCGACGCGAACCGCGATCTGGGGACCGCTGTCTCGAACACCGCGAACGCCGTGGGCACCTTTATTGCCCAGGGCGCCTCGGCCATGCGCGAGATGAACGCCGCGAAAAAGGCACTTGCCGATGCCCGCGCCCACCTGGCCGAACTTGAGCAGCGCATTGTCGATCAGGCCGAGGAGCTCGAGACGCGCCAGGATATCGCAGGCCGCTACGACCAGATCGTCGCCGACCAGCGTCAGGCGATCGCCACAGCGCAAAAGACCGCTGCGGCAGCCGAGATTGACCGTGATGCCCACGCCGCCAAAGCGACAGAGCTCAAGAGTCAGCTCGAACAAATGAAGACAGAGGATGACGCGACTGAGCTCCGCCTGAAGGCCGCGCTCGACGCCGTGGAGGCCCGCGAGGCAAGCTCGCGCGAGACCGGCAACCGCCTCGTTCGACGTCTTGAGGATTCCAAGCGCATCCGCGACAAGGTGCAGGCCGAGCGAGACGCCGGCATTGCCGCCGCACAACAAACCGTCGACGCCACGCGCGCCCAGCTCGAGACGCTGCGTCATGAGTATGCCGAGCTGCAACGCAATCCCTCGGCAAATCCCGCCAACTATACGGTGCGCACCAGCGAGCTCTCGATGCAGATCTCCGACACGGCAGATGCCCTGCGTAAAGCCGAAGAAGATGTCCCGTGCATCACCGCCGACCTTGAGCACTCGCTTGCCGCAGCCGAGCAGGCCGTCGAGCAGGCTCAAGCCCCTATCGCCGACGCCAAACGCGCGCACCAAGCCGTGACGACTGAGGCCGATGCCGCGCGCGACGTGCTGCAGACGGCGAAAACTGCCGCCACGACGCGCCAGCGCGAACTGCGCGAGAAGATCGCCGCCGAGGACAAGGCACGCCGCGACCAAGAGCAAAGCATCGCCAACGCCCAAGCAGATGCCGCACATGCACAGTCGATCATCGAGCAGGCGACCGAGGTACATGACCATCCAGAGATCACTGAGTCGCTTGCAGGATCCTTGGCCCGAGACAAAGCCGAACACGCCGAGACCGAGCGAGAAGTCGCCCAGCTCGAGGCCACCGAGGACGCGGTGCGCGAGCGCACCCGCGACTCACGCATCAAATTCACCGGCGCCATCGTCTGCATCGTCGCCGCAATCCTGGTGATCATCCTAGTCTGGCTGTTCGCGAGCAAGTAAACCAGCCGCCAAAAAAACGCTCAACGCAGTTGCGGTGAGATAGTTCCTGTTTAGCCCAAAAAGGCCAATTCAAGAACTATCTCACCGCAACTTATTTAGATTGATGCAAGGTAGTCGTTTAAGAACGTCCCCAATGACTACACCGATGTTTTGTTGACAACCAAAGAAATGCCGGTGTTTTGGCAACGACAGCGAGCGGGTCGCATTTGAGGCAAGGTGACGTGAAACGAAAGGGCGCTGACCTTCTGGTCGCGCCCTTGAAGTTGAACGTCAGATTGTCCAAATGCGGCCCGCGCAGCGTCGACCGGTTACGGCGTTTGTAAAACGCCGTAACCTACAAGATGAGCATGGCGTCACCAAAGCTGAAGAAGCGGTAGCGTTCTTCGATAGCAGCGGCGTAGGCATCCATGATCTGGTCGCGGGTGGCAAGTGCGCTTACGAGCATCATGAGCGTGGAGCGCGGCACGTGGAAGTTCGTGATCAGCGCGTCGACCACGTGATAGGTCGAGCCGGGCATAAGGTAGAGCTGCGTTGTCGCGTTCTCGCGCACCACGATGTCACCGCGGCCGAGCGTGTCGGCCCCGTCCTCGCGGCCCTCAAAATAGCGCGCCGTCACGGCCGGATCGGACACCGGGGCATCCACGTCAAAGGCGCTCTCAAGCGAGCGTACTGCGGTGGTGCCGACGGCGATCACGCGGTGCCCCTCGGCCTTCGCTTTATGCACGGCGTCGACAACCTCCTGCGACACGTGGTAGCGCTCGGTGTGCATGACGTGCTGCGTAGGGTCGTCCTCCTCCACCAGACGGAAGGTATCGATGCCCACCTCGAGCTCGACAGCGGCAAACTTCGCGCCCTTGGCCTCGATAGCGGCCATGAGCTCGGGAGTAAAGTGCAGACCCGCCGTAGGAGCGGCAGCCGAGTGCTCCTCCTTCATGGCGTAGACGGTCTGGTACTTCTCGGGGTCGCCCTCGTAATCGGTAATGTAGGGCGGCAGCGGCACGTGGCCGGCAGCATGGATGGCCTCGTCGAGCGTGCGCGGGTCGCCGGCGGCATTGCAACCGGCCGGCTCAAAGCGCACCAGACGGCCACCACGGCTATCGGTGACAAAGTCGATGACCTCGGCCGTCAGCACCACGGGAGCCCCCTCGGGCGCATGGGCGCCACCGGCGCGATACTCAATCTGGGCACCGGGCTTCAGACGCTTGCCCGGCTTGACCAGGCACTCCCAAACATGGCCCAGCGGGTCAACATCCTCGCGGCGCTTGAGCAGCAGCGTCTCGACCACGCCACCCGAGCCAGATTTGCGACCGATCAGGCGGGCCGGCATCACGCGCGTCTTGTTGATGACGAGCACGTCGCCCGGCTCGATATAGTCGATGATGTCGCGGAAGATGCGGTGCTCAACGGTGCCGCCATGCTTCAGCGGCGTTCCCGCCTCGGAGCCCTTGCGATCCACCACCAGCAGGCGGCAGGAGTCGCGCGGCTCGGCAGGCGCCTGAGCGATGAGCTCTTCAGGCAGGTTATAGTCAAAATCATCGGTACGCATAGACACGTCGGATTCTCCTTATATAGTTAAAGTCCGCCCTACATCCTAGCAGGCTGACGTCCCAAATGAACTACTTTTTGGAGGCTTTGCGCTCGTCGCGGATGCGAGCGCGGTCCATGGCCGCCTCGACAGCCGAGAAGCGGCAACCACAGTAGTTCTGCCGATACATGCCAAGCTCGCGCGAACGACGCGTGGCCTCGGGATAATACGGGCGAAAATCGCGAATGACCGGGGTGAGACCGCGGGCGGCAGCCAGACGCTCCAACACGTCATTACAGGTTTCGAACAGCTGATACGGCGAGACGGCGAGCGTCGTGCCCACAAACTCAAACCCACGCTCCTGGGCCACGCGGCACGCCTCGGCCAGGCGCAGGGCATAGCACGCGCGGCAGCGACGGGCTCGATCGGCGCCCAGCGGGGCCACGCCGGCCTCCCAGCGCTCGCGGTCCTCCCCCGCCTCGATAAGCTCGATGTCGCCATCGGCACACCACCGGCGCAGCTCGTCCAAGCGGCGCTGCCATTCATCGCGCGGTTGAATATTGGGGTTGGTCCAGCAAATCGTGGGTTCAAACCCTTCCTCGCGCAGCAGGCGGACCGGCTCAAGCGAGCACGGCGCACAGCAGGCGTGCAACAACAACGGCTTCATCAACATCTCCTCCCCCGCAATGATTTTTTAATCCCCGTCCCAGAAAAATCATCCCAAAAAGACTACCTTGCGAAAAAGCGCACGCCAAAGGACGTATCCTCGCAGGCGACAATGCGACGGTCGCGCAGAATGGCCTGCACGTAATACCAATCGCCCACACAGCCCGACAAATGCAAGCCTGCCGCCAGGTAACACAGCAGCGGATAGCCCGAAAACGCAAAGCCCAAGGCAAACGCCGCCGTCAAAACAACCGTCGGCGCCAGGCAAATCGCCATATACCGCATGCGCGAATACACCACGCCCTCGGCGCAGGCGTAAATCATGCAGGTTTCGAGATTTGCCCCAAAGGTCACCTGCGCGCCCGCAGGCGCCAGCAGCTTAAAAAACACACCGTGCACCAACTCGTGCACGGCAAATGACGACGCCGAAACCGCAGCCAAGCCGACTAGCCAGCCCAAGACCGCCGTCCAGCCGCCCGCGTCCGCCGCATCCAAGTCCGCAGGCCCGCCCAGCAGCATAAACACCGGCACCAAGCACACGGCAAATGCGCCAAGCACAGCCATCCCCCACACAAAGCAGGCGTGCAGGAAATCCTCGTCCTCAAACGCATGTATGTTGGAAATCTCATTCATAGCATCTTAGGATAGCGCCCCTGCCACGTACCCGTCCGCATGTGCGATAATGTCGAACGATATGCACGAATTGACCACTGCGTCGCC